>JAITTD010000236.1 GCA_031287245.1 Bacteroidales bacterium | reverse complement strand
CTGACAGCCGTTAAATGGGCGAAAATGACTAAAATATCGAGAGATACAGCCCTGCGTGATATTCAAGACTTGATAAATAAAGCAATTTTGCAAAAAGAAGAAGCAGGAGGACGAAGTACCAATTACGAGTTAATTTTATTAATAAAATGATTGTTTTCTTCATCAGGCACAGTCTTAGAATCCACTAAAATGTACCTGTACGGGGATAAGTTACGATTTTAAATTTTAAATAATATTCCAAATCAAAAATTTAGCCGTTAGCCGTTTTCCATTAAAAAAATAATGCTATCTTTGGCGCTTCAAATTAAAACAAGAATCATCGCAAATGAACAATAAAATAGCGGTATTGGCGGGGGACGGTATCGGTCCCGAAGTAGTAGAACAGGCGTTAAAAGTAATGAAAGCCATTGAACGGAAATACGACCTGAATTTTGAATATACGCCTGCATTAGTGGGGGCTGTGGCGATTGATGAAACGGGAAACCCTTATCCCGATGCCACGCACGAGATATGTATGCACTCGGATGCAGTGCTTTTTGGGGCTATCGGCGATCCTAAATACGACAACAACCCGTCTGCCAAAGTGCGCCCCGAACAGGGTTTGCTTGCCATGCGCAAAAAATTGGGCTTGTATGCCAACATCCGTCCCATTTCGGCGTTCAAATCATTGATTAACAATTCGCCGCTCAAAACGGATTTGATAGAAGGCGTTGATTTGATGGTGTTGCGCGAACTCACCGGCGGAATCTATTTCGGCGAGCCACGCGGACGCAGCGAAGACGGCAATACGGCTTTCGACACCTGCACCTATCAGCGTTACGAAGTGGAGCGTATCGGACGATTGGCTTTTGAATATGCCCGCAAACGCCGCAAAAAGTTGGCTGCGGTGGACAAAGCCAACATTCTTGCCACTTCGCGGCTGTGGCGCGAAACCATACAGCAACTGCACAGCGAATATCCTGATGTGGAGTTGGAGTTTATGTTTGTGGACAATGCCGCCATGCAACTGGTCACCTGGCCCCAAAAATTTGATGTGATTGTCACCGAAAATATGTTTGGCGACATTCTTACCGATGAGGCGAGTGTAATTACCGGTTCGCTCGGGTTGCTTCCCTCGGCATCTGTCGGGATATACACTTCCGTATTTGAGCCTATTCACGGTTCGTACCCGCAAGCAGCCGGCAGAAACATTGCCAATCCTTTGGGTACCATCCTTTCCGCAGCATTGATGTTCGAATATGCACTTAATCTGCCCCATGCAGGGCAAATTATCCGCAAAGCCTGCGAACAGTCCATTGAACAGGGCATAGTGACCACCGATATTGCCGTCGGAGAAAATTTTTACAGCACTTCCGAAGTCGGCGACTGGATAGCGAAAGCGATAGAATAATTCAATCAGGTACTCATTTGAAAAAATAATCTTAATTTTGCGGTAAATTTAATTCAGTCAATCCTCAATGAGTAAATTACTTGTAGTTTCCCCATCACCGCACATACATAGCGGCAATACTATTGATAAACTGATGTTCGATGTGCTGATTGCCTTAATTCCGGCGTTCCTCGTGTCGTTGTGGATGTTCGGAATAGGCGCTTTGTACGTCACCCTTGTATCAGTGGGGTTCTGTGTGTTGACCGAATGGATCATCGCCAAATACCTGCTCAAACAGCCTTCTACCATCACCAACGGCTCGGCTGTCGTCACAGGAGTGTTACTGGCTTTCAACGTGCCCACCAACATCCCGTTCTGGATTTTGGCGCTGGGTGCCATCATTGCAATAGGCGTGGGAAAGATGACTTTTGGCGGTTTGGGCAACAATCCCTTCAATCCGGCATTGGTAGGGCGCGTGTTCATGCTGATTTCCTTTCCGGTGCAAATGACAAGTTGGCCTCTTCCGATTGTATCGCGCTGGGATGTTGGAAATTTCTTTAACTTTGGTGCCTGTTCGCCGGAATACATTGACACTTACACCGGAGCCACACCTCTTGGCATGCTCAAAGAAAGCGCCCAATCTGCCGCCGATGCATCCAGCGGAGCCTCTGTCGAATCGCTGTCGGATATGCTGTCGCGCGGACCTTCCATCCTTGATATGTTACTGGGCAACATGGGCGGCTCAATGGGCGAAGTAGCATCCGGAGCGCTATTGCTGGGCTTTGCCTATCTGCTGATTCGCAAGGTCATCACATGGCACATACCGGTGAGCATCATCTTCACAACAGCCATTTTTACAGGCATTCTTTGGTGGGTACATCCCGACTGGTATGCCAACCCGCTCTATCACGTCCTTGCGGGAGGGCTGCTGCTGGGAGCCATCTTCATGGCAACAGATTATGTCACCTCACCGATGACAACACGCGGAATGCTTGTATTTGGCGTTGGAACAGGCATCATCACAGTGGTGATACGTGTATTCGGCGCATATCCCGAAGGCGTTTCCTTTGCCATTCTCATTATGAACGCATTTGTGCCCCTCATCAACACCTGCTTTAAACCTGAACGCTTTGGCAGTAAATTAAAACAGTAAAAAAATGGCAAAAAGAGAATCCAACCTTATCAATATGGCGCTTACACTGTTTGTTATCACAGCGGTGTCGTCCACAGCGCTGGGTTTCATGTACCAACTGACCAAAGAACCCAAGGCGGCAGCCGAATTAGCCAAGCAAAACTTCGCCATCAAGGCGGTGTCGGTGACAGATTTTGACAACAACCCGTCTGCCGATACTTTCACGATTGAGAGCTACGATGGCGGCGAAACTTTGGAATGTTATCCGGCAACAAAAAATGGCGAATTGCAAAGCATTGCCGTGAAAACATGGACATTGAACGGTTTCAGCGGATTAGTGCGACTCATGGCTGGATTTGACAAGGCAGGCAATATCATAGGCATCTCGGTGCTCGAACAGAAAGAAACCCCCGGTCTTGGCTCTAAAATGACCAACGCCGAATTTAAAGACCAGTTTAACGGCAAGAACCCCGGAACCGGCATTCTCAGTGTCAGAAAGGATGGTGGAGAGGTGGATGCTATCACGGCAGCCACCATCAGTTCAAGAGCGTTTACCGATGCCGTGAACAGAGCCTACCAAAGTCTGGTGATGGCGGGAAAAATTTCAATGACCAATTAAAGCATACGGTTTTCGATATGAAAAAAAAAACTAAAATATGAAAAAAAATTGCAGAATTAAAAAATAGCCGTATCTTTGCGGAGTATTTACTCTGTTTTTTTTGAATGAAAGATACGAAAAATCATATATTGCAAACCGTCTTCCGCCTGTACTTGCAGAAGAGTTATAAGGCTGTAACGCTGAAAGATATACTCTCGGCAACGGGTCTGTCGAACGGTGCGTTTTACCACCATTTCGACAGCAAGGAGCAACTTTTCAAAGAAGTCGTTGACCATTACCTGCTCGGGATGACACGCCACGTTTTTGAAAATTATCCAAAAGATTCGCTTTGCGGTTTTATTCAACATGTTCTGGATAGTTTCGACCGGATTTTTGACGCGCTTTACAAAAACGCTGAAACCAGTGTCAATTTTTTTTCCTTTATGTTCGAGGCATTGAGATATTTCCCTGAATTACAGGAAGGAATACTTAAAAATCAGGATTTGGAGACTCGTGCGTGGCTTGAAATGATTGGCTTTGCCCGAAAAACGGGCGAAATAAAATCTGCAATGCCCGACGAATCTGTCGCCAAGTTTTTTATCTATGCATCAGACGGAAACAGGATGGATTACATTGTTGAAAAAGATTTCAATCTGCTCAAAAGCAGAATCAGAGTATTGTGGAATGATTTTTATAAGATATTGAAAGCATAATTTTTTTTACCCCATACAGAGTGTTTGCTCTGTTTATCGAGAGAGTAGTAATTTTAAATAATAATTAAAAAAGTAAAACAAAATGGTTAAATTAATGAATCTCAAGCATTGGCAAGTATTTGTAATTTTAATGGGCGTCCCGGTGATTGCCCCACTTGCCGTTTTTTGTCAGGCTGTCGCAAATAGCAGTCTTACAGCAGTTTCTATCGCCGGTCTGATGGACATCGGGAACAGTTACATGGCAAGAATGCTTGCTGTGCTTCCGTTTCTGACGGCAATATTCGTCGGGTTGCTTATTGTGTGGTTTTACACAATGGCGACAAGTCTCCACAAAAAACTTCCGCCGACGGCAAAAATGAGCCTTGCATGGTTTCGGTTATGCCTGCTATTTCCGGCTGTTTTTAAGGTGGTTACGTCTATCTGGCTGCCAACGTTAATAGACGAATTTTGGAACGGCGCACCGCTGCATCCTCTATTTTCCATCTCGTTTATTTGTTTGTATTTATGCGCTGCCTTCTGCGTTTTCTACTGCTTTTACTTCATTGCCAAAGCATTGAAAACCGCTGAGTTACAACAATCGGTAAAGTTTCGCGATTTTGCCCAAGAATTTTTCTTCA
>JAITTD010000216.1 GCA_031287245.1 Bacteroidales bacterium | reverse complement strand
TTACTTCATTGCCAAAGCATTGAAAACCGCTGAGTTACAACAATCGGTAAAGTTTCGCGATTTTGCCCAAGAATTTTTCTTCATCTGGATTTTTCCTGTCGGAATCTGGATTATTCAACCTCGAATCAATCAGTTATTTAACATCAAATAAAGAAAGAAACATGAAAAAGATTTTCGTAACATTCGCAACGCTGGCAATGATTGGCGTTGCAGAGACCAATGCTCAGTTGAAATTCGCGTTCAGCAAGGGAGTTGGGGTAAATGCCGTCATGTCGGATTTTACATTGGCAGACAAAAATAAAAGTGGCTTTGGTGCATCGCTGAGCAGTTCGGACAAGTTGGAAATCGGCGAGCACGTTGCGCTGCAAAGTGAACTTCACCTGCATTACAGTGCATCTCAAAGTGTTAAATATTGGGGCTTGGAAGTGCCGATATACGTTGTGGGGCACTTAAAAATAGGCGCCGGAAAAGGCTTTTTAGGTGTGGGAAGTTACACCGATTATGGTTTTCGGTCAAAAAAATGGAATACTGGCGGGGCTGTGATTGCCGGGTACGAATTTTCCAACGGATTTTTTGTAAATATTTCCTGCAAACGAAGGTTTTTCGAGTGGATGCCGACCCATTCAACCAATGTTGCGACAATGTTGCAAATGGTGGGTATTGGTGTGGGCTACCGATTTCCGTTGTTTGCGGTTAACATGAATGAAAATATTCATTTTTCAAGGAAGTAGGAAAGGCAGAACTTTGTAAAATTTGCGGTCAAACATGCTTAACGAAAATACTCCCACACCAATCGGGCAATATCGGCAATGATTTCTGCATTGGTTTTGTTGTCCTCGTGGGAGTCGGTGATAAAAACGGCAATGATAAAATACTGATTGTCTTTCAGTTCCACAATGCCCATATCATTGTCGGCAAGTTGAATGTCATCGTTGGTGCGGGATAATCTGCCGGTTTTATGTCCCACAATAATTGATTTGGGGAGTTTGCCTTTGATTTTATCCTGTCCTGTGACGGTTTCTGTCATCAGTTTCCACAGGAAATTGCGACTGCTCACAGAGAGAATATCTTGCCGCCGTTGTATTTCCAACGCTTTCAATGCTGAATAGGGTGTCGTTTGGTTCAACGTTGTTTGGGTGCTGTCAACATTCATTTCCGCTTCGGTGGCCACTATGTTGAGGTCGGTGATGCCCAGACTTTTTACAATCTGTTCGGTACGTTTGGTGCCTTTCAACAGTTTCAGCAATATATCGGTGGCATTGTTGTCGCTTTTGGCAACCATATACGACATCAGTTCCGAGAGCGTTAAGTTGACGTTTCCTTTCGGATAATCATCTCTCATCGGGCTGTGCGTGTTGGGAAGCAAATCTTCTTTTGTGACGCGGATTTGCTGGTTGAGCCTCAACGTTCCGAAGTCAACCAATCGTAGCAAAGCCAACGCAACATGGTATTTGAAAATGCTGGCTGTCGGGAAAAAGGCGTTTCCGTTGACTGTCAGAGTATCTTTATCCCGCGACCCCATCAGTGCCACGCCAATGCGTGCCTGTTTACCGCTAATCACCCGGTCGATTTTGAATCTCAGCGAATCAATGGTTTGTGTGTTGTCTGCCACCATTGCCGTATCGCCGTCCAAATCGATGATGATCCGCTCGCCCCAATGAAATACTTCCTGTTTGTTGAGTGGTTGATGCGCCTGCCACCAATTGAAACCGTTGAGTGTCAGCTCGGTTTGATTAAATTCGACCACCGGAATCATCTCGCCTTTGATGTTTTTATATGGGTTTACTTCCTGTACTTTCTTGTCTTTGAGAAGAATCACAATGTCGGTGCTGGAAACCTTATTGACGCCGGTCACAAAATCGTCTTCTTTGGTATAATACACACTTTCGCTGTCGTCATACACATTGATTCGGTACAGTTCATTTTCGCCGCGAAACAATCCCACTATTTTTCTTCCGCGTATCTGGTTGAAACCGACTGAGTCTTCTTCGGACACCATAAATCCCTTTCCCAGCAGGTTCATTCGTTTGGGGTGCTGATGCTCTGTTTCTATTTCGATGTAGTCTGCCGTCATTTGGTTGTCCTGCGCCCACAGCACCGGATTGGTGTACATACGGATGATTGAATCGCGGAGCGATATGGCAAGGGAATCGCACATTCCCTGCATATCCAAACTGTAAAATTTCACTTTGTTGTACGCTCTCAGGATTTTGAACCCTGCCGTATCCGTATTGGAACGCAAGGTGTCGGAATGCATAAAAAGTGAATCTTTTTCTCCAATCATAATCATCAATGCCCGTTTGGTGAGCCATGCTGCCTCGGTGATATTGTTGAACTCGCCTATGTGCCCTCTGAGTATGACATTATTAGCGGTATCTAAGATATTAATATTGCTGAAAGCGTGTCCGTTGCCGCTTGCACGTTCATAATACAGCGTATCGGCGTTGATGGTTGTGCTTCCGCTCTTAATCCATGCGTTTTGCCTGAAAAGAGCAACCGTGTCGTTGGTATCATACCATCCAAGTTCGCAGTAAATCGTGTCTTTTTCGTTCCGAATGCGGGTCGGTCCTACAAAATCGGCTACTTTGGTCTGCACATTGTAGTTGAGTGTGTCGGTGACGATGGTGTAGTCGGGCGTGTGGAGCACTACGTCCTGTTTAAAGTAAAAGGTGTTGATATTTCTGTGATAATAGCCGGTTTTACTCACCATATCATTGGTGCCATTGATAATGAGTGCGCTGTCAGTGTAATATGCAATGTTGGTATTCATGTCATAATAGAGATGCGGAGTTTTCATGATGGCGTCGGTATCCTTCAATACCACATTGTCCCATATTTCCGCAAACTTGATGTCGCCCTGGTATTTGGCAAAATCGCCGTCCACCGTGCTGCTGTCCTTTTGCACGATGTGTACGCGGCTAAATGCGTCCAGTGTGTTGGTTTTTTCGTAATAGTAGGCACTGTCGCAGGTCATCAGAATGCTGTCGTGCACAAAGCGAACATCGCCAAGAAGCCGGAATGCATCAGGCGCTATCAGTTTAGCAAATTCCATGCTGTTGTAGTTGGTAATTTCTATTTTCCTGACGAGCGGGTGTTCCTGTGCCTGCGTCCGAAACATTCCCGCTAACAGCAGGATGAACAGAGGACAGAAAAAATGAAGTTGAGCCAATCTAAATCGGAAAATGCTCATTTCAACCAATTTGTATTATGAAATCCGCAATGTCCAAGCCTTTCATCAATGTAAATGTAACTGGTTTCGATTTTTTCGTTTACCCATTTATTGATAACCGTCATTGTTTTGCTGTTTTTCGTGAGTTGCTGCAAATAGTCATAATCATCTTTCAGGTTGGCACGGTGAGGGTCGGACAATGATTTGATTTTTACTATTTTAAATACAGTCTTATGTTTGTCGTCAACGGATTCAAAAGGCGCCGAAATTTCGCCCGGTTTTAAATTTTTAATCACCTCATAATCTACTTTTTCCAACTGGTTCATCTCAAATAAAGTGCTGTAATCGGTAGGGTTGACCAACAGTCCGCCGTTGAGCCTTGTTTTTTCGTCTTGCGAATAGAACAATGCCGCCTTGTCCCAGTCTATTTTTCCATCCTTAATGATTTGAGCGATGCTGTCCAATCGCGCCATGGACTTCTCTATCACTTCCGGGGTGGGTTTGGGCGTCATGATGATGTGGCGGGAATTGATTTGATCGCCGCGTTTTTCAATCAATTGAATGATGTGATAACCAAATGCCGTTTCAACGATGCGGGAAACATCGCCTTTGTTCTTCAATGCCCATTCTGCTTTCACAAATTCGGGATCAACACCGCCTTTCCCGTGAAAGCCCATTTCGCCTCCCTTGCGCGATGCCCCCGGCTCTTCGGAATACAACACAGCCAATGAGCGGAAACTTGCCCCATCGATGATTCGTTTGCGCAAATCAAGCAGTTTCTGGCGCACTTCGCTGATTATTTCTTCGCTATAAGGCGGATACACAACAATTTGAGCAACCTCTGCCTGCCCGTTGATGAGAGGAATACTGTCTTTCGACAGTTTGTTGAAATACGCTTTTACTTCCGACGGGGTGATCTTGATGTCTTTTAATATTTCATGCTGCATATTGTTTGCCAGTTCCTGCTCATACAGACCTTTGCGCAAGTCATCCTTGATTTCGTAAATATTTTTCTTGAAATATTTCTCCAATTCCTGTTCATCTCCGGCTTGCCCAACCATTGCTGCCCAACGGGATGACAGCGAGGATTCTATTTTGCTCGGCTCAACCGTCAAACTGTCCACCTCTGCCTGACTTGCCAACAGTTTTTGTGTCAGCAGTTCTTCAAAAATGGAACATTTCATGTCGTCGCGCATGGGAGCGCCCTGCATCCTGTATTGAAGATACATCCCCTCAATATCAGATTGCTTGATGGACTTGTTGCCGACAATGGCAACTACCTGATCAATAATGTACGATTGTGACTGAACATTCAGCGCAACAAAACACAAGGGAATGAAGAGCAAATATTTAAAATGTTTTGACTTGATATGCATAATGTTTAATTAATTTCAAATTGATTTTTGGATAGTGCATCGTTGTAGATATTTTTCTCCAAATGATGAATAAATTCAACTTTTCGTTTGTTGAGAATGATATTTTTGATTTTTTCTCTCACGATGTCAAGAGGCGCTGTTTCTCCCACCGCTTTTTTCTCCTTCACCTTGAACAGAAATATCATCTGATCATCCTGCATTTCCACCTTGTTGGAAAAAGTGATTTTTTTAAAAATTTCCTCCGGCTGCGGAATGGTTTTCGCCATGTCCGACCACAATACCCAATTATCATTGAAATTTTCAAACGCTACTGCATTTTCCGAACAATAAACGACTAATTCCTGAAAGTCTTTTTCCTTGTCCGATGTAAACCATTTCTTCACTTTGGCTACGTGAGGCGCATTGGCTTTCATCTGAATATGAAATGCTTTTATGGCTAATTCGTCCAAAACGAAATTGGCAGAATAACTGTCGTGGTATTTTTTTAATTCGCCGTCGGACACCACTGTATCCATCTTTTCGCGCAGCATTTGCTCTTCATATTTATAAATGAGCAACGAGGCACGATAGGTTTCTATTTCTTTGGATATGTTCAATTGTTCTTTGGATAGATTGAGTTCTGCCTTGTTGAGCAATAACTGGGTTTCCACCCATTTTTCAATATAAAGTCTTGCCAGTAACACACTGTCATCTTTGGAAACGTCTTTCGAGAAAATATGTTTTATATCACTGAGATATAATTGCTTACCCTTCACTTTTGCTACTACCTTATCCTGAGGCGCAGAGGAGCATGCCAACAAAAGAGCAATCAAGGGCAAACATATCAGTCCCGACAAGCATTTTATTTTAAAGCATTTATTTTGCATCTTCATTTTACGATTACATTCCAAAACTGATTCTGCCGAGATACTCGTGAATGACGCTTAGCAAGCCTGTTGCCAATATGCCTGCTGTGCACAGGATCATGCTCAACCGGTTACCGCCGTCGGTGCGGAAACGAGCGACAGGTTCTTCGCTTGGATTGATGAACATGGCGCGTACTATTAACAGGTAGTAATAGAGCGAAATCACAGTGTTGAGCAGGGCGATGAACACCAGCAGATATTCTCCCTGTTCGGCGGCGGCTGCAAAAACGAAAAATTTGCTGAAAAATCCCGCAAAAGGCGGAATTCCTGCAAGCGAAAAAACTGCCAGCATCATCACGAAACTCAGTTTCGGATTGCTGGCATACAAACCGTTGTAGGCTTTGATATCTGTTTTGCCTGTTTCGCTCTCAACGGCAGAAATAACAGCGAAAGCCGCCAAGTTGGAAAATAAATAGGCGAGCACAAAATACGCCGTAGCGCTCATACCTTGCGCGGTGCCGCTCATCATGCCCAACAGAATAAATCCCGCTTGGGAAATAGACGAAAAGGCGAAAAACCGTTTGATGTCTTTCTGACTGATAGCAAAAAGATTGCCTGTGACGATGGTGAGTACCGACAATCCCCACAAAACAGGATGCCACACCTGTTTCAAATTGCCAAACACCTGCCATAGCGTGAATAGCAAAGCAAACACTGCTGCACCCTTTGAAATCACCGAAAGATAGGCTGTGACGCTTGTAGGAGCGCCTTCATACACGTCTGCCGTCCAAAAATGGAAGGGAACAACGGATATTTTGAAAGCCAATCCTGCAAAAAAGAAGATAAATCCGGCTGTCACCAAAGCATTTTGGGCGATAAGCGCCGACATATCGGCAAAATACATGGTGCCCGTTGCCCCATACAGATAGGATATGCCAAACAGCATGATGCCCGACGAAAAGGCTGTCATCAGAATGTATTTGATACCTGCCTCAGCCGATTTTTGCCGGTATTTGTCAAAAGCAGTCAAGCAAGCCAGCGGAAGCGATGCCGTTTCGATGCCGATGTACAGCAGCATAAAGTTGGCGGATGATATCATCAGGTACATTCCCAACAGGGTTGCCAACGTGATGACATAAAATTCGCCCTGCCGCAGCGGTATTCCACGAAGCCATTTGCCTGATTGCAGGAAAACCAAAAGGGTTCCCACGTTTAAGATGCTCTTCATCACGGCTGTGATGGAAGATTGAACATAAATACCGCCAAAAGCCGTTCCTTCCGCAACGGGCACAAATCCAACCACGGTAAGCGCCGCCATCAGCAGACAAGCCAGCCAATGCAGACTGCCTTTTGCGCGTTCAGACGCAAAAATATCAAAAACAAGCAGAACGAGAAACACGCCCATCAAGCATAATTCCTGTCTCATCAACAAAAAATCACTAAAATTCATATTCTGACATTTGGCACAAAAGTACAAAAATTAAATGATTCAAAGCATTATTGTCCCAACAATTTTAAAAAATAACATTTCCACACACCACAAAGAACAGAGAATACACAAAGGGCACAAAGTTACGGGTGGCGTAACCGAGTTGTTACGGGTGGCGTAACTGTACGGTTATTTTTTTTAACAATCTTTTTTGAATTATTAAAATAAAATAATGTACATTTGTGCCGTCATTGTTATCGAATAAATCCAAAGAATCTCAACATCACGATGAACCAAAATTTAATCACACCGGCAGAAGCATCAGCAATGATACTGAGAGGTGATCGCTTATTACTGGCAGGCGACGTTGCATTGTTGTCGCAATTGCCCAAGGGAAACTGGATAGGGGGGACAACGCCTTTCTTTATCCTGTATCCCGAACATCAGGTCACATCATACGATAAACTGTTTGTTACCAGACTTCCTGATTATGTGTTGAAAAGCACCATTCAGGAATACGACGAGACCAACATCAAAGAGATTTATAATGATGCTGAAAAACTCGGTAATGTGTTTACTGTGTTGATCATGCCGTTTGGAAGTCAAGTTTCCACCGAATTTGCTTCCAACGCAACTTATTTTGAAAACTTTGCAGGCAAACCGTTGTGCGGATGGGTGTCGGGACGCCCTTTGGATTCTATCATGACCGAACCTTCGTATGCCGCATCGGGCGTTGATGCCAAACCCTGTACCGACAAGGCTTTCGCGATGCACATAGAACTTCCCGACACAAAATATGCCGAATTGCACATCTTTAACCAATACAGACAGGGAAAAGGCGACGAAATCACCTTTGACGAAAATACTGCGGTGGTGACAAACGCAATGATTAATGGCAAAAAACGGAAATTTGTCGAATATTTGCAGGAAACCGGCTATGACCCGAAACTGCCGATTGTAGCCGACTATTCGGGGGCTATGATTAATGTGACGTGTTGCGGCATCACCGACAACGAGGTGTTTTTCTCATCGCCCGTATTCAAAAATGTCACCTATAAAATTGCCGAAATCAACAACCAACTTTCTGAACCGACGCTTCTCAGCGATACCATTCTGCTATCTTTCACTTGTATCGGAAATTTTATTCAACCCGATATTTGCGCGCAATACCTGTGTAAGATGCACGGACCGGTAGTGTATGGCGAAATAGCCTATCAGTTGCTTGGGCAAACCACCGTTTATATTACTGTTGATGATGTTATTAATGTTGAAAATTGAAGAATCATGATATACACAGCCGATACCATAGAAAAAATTCCGAATAGCAGCATTGTGTATGTGATTACACATTCTACCGACTTTACATGGAATTTTTTAGCGCTCAAGATTAGTCTGACACGCCTGAATCTCAAAATTACCATGACGAAAGACAGCGAAAGCGCACTCGCTGAATGTTGCACCGAACTGAAAGGCTTGCTGAGAAAAAGTTTGGTGGTTCCTAACGCACAGGCTGATATCAAACAAATCATCGAAATAAAACCGTAAGATTTCCAAACCCGAAACCCGAAACTCGAAACCCGAAACCCGAAACCCGAAACTCGAAACCCGAAACTCGAAACTCGAAACCCGAAACTCGAAACTCGAAACCCGAAACTCGAAACCCGTTAACTTCGTTGTTTGAAAAGTTTTATCAAAGGTTTCACGTAGTCCTCGTCGGTGCGGATAAAAGCATTGTCAATTCCATGATGGCGAAATGTGTTGTCAAGTGAAGCCTGCGCCTCGTTCCAGTGTTGAGCATACTGTTGTCGCAAAGGGGCGCTGGAAGTATCCGCCCACATCATCTGTCCTGTTTCTGCATCGCGAAATTGCACTAATCCGACCGCTGGAAGCGTTGCCTCGTGGGCATCATACACACGAAGCGCTACCATATCGTGCTTGCGCGAAGCAATTTCCAATGCGTGGTCGAAAGAAGGGCTTATGAAATCGGAAATGACAAATGCCGTACTGCGCTTTTTGATGGCATTGGTAAGAAACTGCAAAGCAACCGACACATCGGTACCGGTGTGTTCCGGCTCAAATTCAATCAATTCGCGGATGACGCGCAAAATATGTTGCCGTCCTTTTTTGGGCAGGATGAATTTTTCAATCTTGTCGGAAAACAGAATGACCCCCACTTTATCGTTGTTTTGAATGGCTGAAAATGCCAGCGTGGCAGCAAGTTCCGCCATGAGCGTCTGTTTGAAGCGCTTAGATGTGCCGAACTCACGCGAGCCGCTCACGTCCACCAGCAGCATTACGGTCATTTCGCGCTCTTCTTCAAACACTTTCACGTAAGGATGGTTGAAACGTGCTGTTACGTTCCAGTCAATGTTCCGCAAATCATCGCCATACTGGTAGTCGCGCACTTCGCTGAACGCCATTCCGCGCCCTTTGAAAGCGCTGTGATACTCGCCCGCAAAGATATGCCGCGACAACCCTCGCGTCTTTATCTCTATTTTCCGCACCCGCTTAATTAAATCCGAAGCATCCATGCAAAGTCCATTTACTAAGGTACCTCAACGGCATTCATGATTTCGGTGATGATATCCACCGAGTTGATATTTTCGGCTTCGGCTTCGTAGGAAATCCCGATGCGGTGACGCAACACGTCGTATGCAATCGCCCGCACATCTTCGGGAACAACGTACCCGCGGCGCTTGATGAAGGCGTAAGTCTTGGCTGCCTTGGCAAGGTTGATGCTTGCACGCGGCGAGGCTCCATACGTAATCATCGGTTTGAGTTTGTCCAGTTTGTACTGCTCTGGCTGACGGGTGGCAAACACGAGGTCTATGATATAACGTTCTATTTTCTCGTCCATATACACCTCTTTCACTGTTTCCCGTGCTTTGATGATGTCGGCAGGCTTCAGGATAGTGGTGGCTGTGGGGAAAGCACGACCGAGGTTTTCGCGAATAATCTGGCGTTCTTCTTCTTTTGAAGGATAGTCAATGACCACTTTCAGCATGAAACGGTCAACCTGCGCTTCGGGCAGTGGATAGGTGCCTTCCTGTTCGATGGGATTTTGCGTTGCCAGCACCAGAAAGGGTTTGTCCAACGGATAGGTTTGTCCGCCGATGGTCACCTGTTTTTCCTGCATCGCCTCCAACAGAGCGCTTTGCACTTTGGCGGGCGAACGGTTGATTTCATCGGCAAGGACAAAGTTGGCGAAAACAGGACCTTTTTTTACGGTAAACTCTTCGTTTTTCTGGCTGTAAATCATAGTTCCGAGCAAGTCGGCAGGCAAAAGGTCGGGGGTAAACTGTATGCGGCTGAATTTGGCGTCGATAGTGGTAGCCAAGGTGTTGATGGCTAATGTTTTTGCCAAGCCGGGCAAGCCTTCCAGCAGGATATGTCCATCGGACAGCAAGCCCAACAACAATCCTTCTATCAGGTGTTTTTGCCCGACAATTACTTTGTTCATCTCAATACCTATCAAATCCACAAAAGCGCTTTCCTGCTGTATGCGTTCGTTTAATTCTTTGATATTTACTTCTTCATTCATCATGTTCTTATTTTTTTACATTCAAAAAACGATGGCAAAAATAAACCTTTCTTTGTATTAAAAAAAGTTAATAAATCTTTAAAATATTTAACGCTCTGTTTTGCAGACTTTACTGTTTGATGTAAGTGGCTGTTACCTTGACGCTTTCTCCGCTTTCGTTGAACATCTTGGCATTCACAACGGTTGTTGTATTCACCGTAAACGGACCGGTATATACGGGTGATGTTCGATTGGGCACAGATTCGTCGGTGGTATAGCGGATTTCGCCCTTTGTGCCCTCCGGCGGAAGGATGGTGACAGTAGCCTCATCCCCAAAGGTTCCACTGAAAGGTGAAGTGTAGTTTTCGGAAGCATAGCGTGGCGAAGGCAACACATCCAAATCCTGCCACAGATTATCCGGTTCGTCAAAACCTTGGTATGCCGGTCGGGTAGGGCGTCCGACCCATACTTGCGGTGCTTTCAAGCCGAGTGCAAAGACTACGTCTGCTGCCAAGTCGTATTTGTATATCTGTTGCTTAATCAGGTAGTTATTTTTTACGCCCTTTCCTGCAAAGATGATGGGGGTGGTCAGTTCATCGTAAGTATTACCACCATGACCGTGGAAAATGCCGCCATGGTCGCTCACTATGATGATCAGGGTTTTGTCGGCGATGCCTGCTTTTCGGATAGCATCCACAATCAGTTTTACGTGCCCGTCGGTTTCTTCAATAAAATCGACATATTTGGATGACATGTGTCCGGCGCTGTGCCCTTCGTGATCAATGTCGTCCAACTGAATAAACAGAAAATTCGGCTTTTTGTCCAGAATGTATTCTGCTGATTTCTGCGCAGTTTCCAATTGTGTAGGATAAGTCTTTGACATATTCAGCAATTCGTCTTCCAGCAGATTGTGAAATCCGTTCCATTGATAGATGGCGCCTAATTCCGCATCGGGCTTCTGCTCGCGAATAATTCTGAAAATGTTGGGGAAGGAATGAGATTGGCTCATCACCGGATAGGGAAAACTAAAATCCTGCGCTTTCCATGAATTGTTGACGGCTCCTGTGATTTCGGGACCTGCACCGCACAGCATGGCATTCCAGTTAGGTGTACTTACGCTCGGAAGGATGCAACGCACCTTGTAATTATAGGCGCCCTGGTGCATCAGGCTGTCCATACACGGTTTGGTTGCAGCGTGGAAACCGGTACTGCTCAACCCGTCAAGCCCTATGACGACTACGTGTTCTATCCCTTTAGGGAATTGTTTTTGCTGCGAACAGGATAACAGTCCGCAACAGATAATGACTACAAAAATTTGTTTCATGGCATTGATTATTTGATATTTATGTAAGAAGCAGAAATCCGCTTTTCAAAAGACAAAGGTATGCACTTTTTTCAATATTTCGGTCAGGCGCACAAATTTTCTTTATTCGAGTTTCGGGTTCGAGTTTCGAGTTTCAGGTTTCGAGTTTCAGTATTTATGCGCTGCCTTCTGTTTTCTACTGCTTTTACTTCATTGCCAAAGCATTGAAAACCGCTGAGTTACAACAATCGGTAAAGTTTCGCGATTTTGCCCAAGAATTTTTCTTCATCTGGATTTTTCCTGTCGGAATCTGGATTATTCAAC
>JAITTD010000129.1 GCA_031287245.1 Bacteroidales bacterium | reverse complement strand
TACCCGACAAACGATACAGACATAGAGATATTATACAGGGTTAATAACCTCAGTGCCACTTATTGGAGTTTAGTTTTCGGCACGAACGATAAAACAAATTATTTCGATTTTCGCACCGTTCCTTCAGGCCCCCATCCGGCTTCAGGCATTTTCAGATTTCATAAAGGACTTTATGCCGACAGCGAACTGACCGTACCAATAGACACGGCGATTCACCTTCTTAAATTAGACGGGCGAACGTTGTACTACGATGGCGTATTGGTCGGTTCCGTGCCGGAAACCACTTTTCAAATCTTACGAGCATTAATGTTATTCACATCGAATGGTAGCGGCAACACACCCTTTGGACAATTTACAGATATGACCATATTTTATTGCAAAATATGGGAAAGTGGCGTTCTCGTGAATGATTTCATGCCCATAGCGGCGGGCGAAAAAGCCCCCAACAACCAAACCGCGCCATCCAACTGTTTTTACGAAAAAGTTTCACAAACTTTTTACCAAAACGCAAGAATCGGAAGCCCAAATTCATTTATCATGGATTACGCATAATTACAATTGAATCACAATGTTTCACAATAAAACATAAAAATGAAAATTAAATTATCAAACGGAGTGATTCTGCTGGGCATCGCATTCAGCGGAAAAGAGGTCGCTTGCAGGATAGAATCACACGCAATCATGACAACTCTTCATAATTCCTTATAATGAAAATGGATAGACGAACATTTATAAAAGTTTCCTGCGGCATTTCCGGCTTTTTGGTATGCCCTTATCCGGATTTGCAGGCATCCGTTGGCAGCAAAGATAAACCAGTCATCCGTTTTGGGATGGTTACGGACTTACATTATGCGAATCGGAAAAGCAGCGGAACCCGCTATCACAAGCACAGTATGGACAAACTTCATGAAGCAATCACTGTCTTTAACAGGAGCAACTTGGATTTTGTCATTGAATTGGGCGATTTTAAAGATCAAGGGGAAAATCCGGACAGGATACAAACGCTATCCTTTCTTGATGAGATAGAGCATGAGTTCAAAAAATTCAAAGGCGACAGGTACCATGTGCTGGGAAACCACGACATGGACAGCCTTTCCAAAGCCGATTTTCTGGCACATACGGAAAACAGCGGAAAAGTAAAAGGCAAAAACTATTATTCCTTTGTAAAAAAGAAGATAAAGTTTATTGTATTGGATGCCAACTACAACGAAGATGGTTCGGATTACGATTTACTTTTCCGCAAGGACCATTTTGACTGGACAAAAACATTCATCCCTGACCACGAAAAACTTTGGCTGGAAAAAGAATTGAACAGCCAATATCCCGTTGTGGTATTTGTGCATCAATTACTTGATTATTTTTCTTCGGAACGTACAGATGTCTTTGTTAAAAATGCAGCAGAGGTTGTTGATATACTGGAACGAAAAAACAACGTTCTTGCCGTTTTTCAAGGGCATCGTCATCAGGGACAGTACAGTTTTCGCAACAATATTCATTATTTCACACTGAAAGGAATGATTGAAGGCACCTTTCCTGAAAATAACAGTTTTGCCATCGTGGAAATTGACAAATCGTTGAATCTATCCATCAATGGTTTTCACGATTGTGAAGACAAATATATTGCTGCCATGGCGAAGGGGGGATACTCGGCACTTTCTGAAGAAGTGGCTGTTGCAGTTTTATCAAAAATAGGAAATGTATCAGCAATTGCATATTCGAGCAAACTTAACCGGATTGTGGCCGCATGCGGCACAAGCGTCTTTTATTCGTCTGATGCAATAGATTGGACAGAGGTTCCAAATGTATTTGTCGCCGAGCCCAAAATTATATATGTGCCTGAATATGACACATTCGTTGCGGTTGCTTTTTCGACTAATTTGGTGATTCAAACATCCAAAGACGGTATTTCATGGATACAAAGAAAAACTCCTGGCGGCATCAGTTCGCGATGTATGGGCTTAGCGTGGTCTCCTGATTTAGGCAGATTAGTCATATCTGTAGACAACAACGAAAACATTATAACATCCACCGATTTAGTTACTTTTACAGTCGTTGCTCCGGAAGGATTGCCATCACGCTGCATTGCATTGTTTTGGTCTGATAATCAAAAGGCTTTTTTCATTGCAGCATTGAATTCCACCAATGTTTATAAATCTACAAACGGACTCACTTTTACATATTCCGGTTCTATCGTTGGAAACGATTCTCGCTTTGGTTCTGATATTGGGACAAACGGGATGATGATTGTTGGCGTTGCCGGCACAAGCAGAATGTGTAAGTCCACAGATGGTGCATCATGGGTGGGTGTAAACAATGCACAGCGCAATATGCAATCGGTGTTTTACCACAAGGCATTAAAAAAAGTGATGGTATTTACTTACAACGGACAGACCTATAGATATTTGTCAGACAATGGAGATAGTTTTATCGAAGAATATTTCCGCCCGGACGAAAATATTACGGGATATTTTAATGGAATATATATTGACAGGATGAATGCTCTGCTTTTGGGAACTTATACTAATGGCAGTAATGGAAGAATAGTAATCATTCGTAAGTCGTAATTACTCGGCAAGCATTATCAGGCAGGGTGACAGAACTGCGGCAACGGTGGTAGAATTGAAATACCACGCCACCAAAAAACTCGACACGCTGCTTGCCCAAGCCATCGCGCAAATCCGCGAGAAACGCTATTACGAACCCTTTCTTGGCAGGAAAGTGATTCTTTTGGGCATCGCATTCAGCGGAAAAGAGGTCGCTTGCAGGATAGAGGGCAATACTAAAAGCCGGTAAATATGAAAAAACAGGATTTAGATGAAAAATTATTAAAAAAAATTTGTTGCTCAATAAAAATTATCTACCTTTGCAGCCCGAAATAATATGACATATCATGTACGCAATAGTAGAAATCGCAGGTCAGCAGTTTAAAGTAAGCAAAGACCAAAAAATATTTGTACACCGTCAAGAAGGCGAAGCAGGTGCAAAATTATCGTTTGATAAGGTGTATCTGATTGATGATGAAAGCAGTGTGAAAGTGGGTACCCCGGTCGTTGAAGGCGCAGCGGTGGACACATCCATTGTTTCCCATGTTCGCGGAGATAAGGTGTTGGTTTTCAAGAAAAAAAGAAGAAAAGGGTATCAAAAACTGAACGGTCACCGTCAGGATTTCACCCAGTTATTAATAGAAGATATCAAAGCATAAAAAGAAGAGAAAATGGCACATAAAAAAGGCGTCGGAAGTTCGCGCAATGGTCGTGAATCCGAAAGTAAAAGATTAGGTGTTAAGTTGTTCGGCGGGCAAGTATGCAAAGCCGGTAATATTTTGGTGCGCCAACGCGGCACGAAACATTATCCCGGTGTGAATGTAGGCATTGGTCGCGACCACACGCTTTTTGCATTGGTGGATGGTACCATTGAGTTCCGCAAAAAAAACGACAACAAATCATACGTGTCAGTATTGCCGCTTGCAGTGTAGGGCAACAGACACTTGTCACCGAAAAGAAAAGTTCTCCTGTTGTATGGCAGGAGATTTTTTGTTTATAGCAAAAGGTTAATCACAATATAAGGCAAAAAAAGATGTTGACTATCAAATTTATCGAAGACAATAAGGATGAAGTCATCCAAAAGTTGGCAATCAAAGGCTTTGACGCTGCTGAAATTATCGGCAAAATCCTTGATACCGATGCACGGCGCAAAAAAAATCAGGCGCAGGCTGACCGGATTCAGGCAGAATTGAACACGCAGGCGAAGGAAATTGGCGCTTTGATGAAATCGGGGCAGAAAGAAGCGGCAGAAACAGCCAAACAAGCAGTTGCCGAGTTGAAGCAAAAAGCAGCAGAACTAACTGATATACAGGACGATGCGGAACGCCAACTGAAAGAGTTGACTGTACTGTTGCCCAATGTGCCTCACACCTCAGTTCCGGTTGGCAAAACAGCCGCCGACAACGTGGTGGTGCGCTCTGGCGGGCAGTCCCCTACCCTACCCGACCATGCTTTGCCGCACTGGGAATTGGCAAAAAAATATGATTTGATTGATTTTGAACTTGGCGTGAAATTGACAGGCGCCGGATTTCCTGTGTACAAAGGCAAAGGCGCAAAACTGCAACGCGCTTTGATTTCTTTTTTCCTCGACGAAGCCACTGCGGAAGGCTACAAAGAGGTGATACCGCCGCTGATGGTCAATGAAGATTCCGGTTTCGGCACAGGACAACTTCCCGACAAGGAAGGACAAATGTATCACGCAACGGTGGACAATTTCTACCTCATCCCAACAGCGGAAGTGCCTGTTACCAACATATACCGCGATGTTATTCTCGATGCATCCGATTTCCCTGTGAAAATGACTGCATACACCCCTTGCTTCCGCCGCGAAGCCGGTTCTTACGGCAAAGACGTGCGCGGATTGAACCGTCTGCACCAGTTCGACAAAGTGGAAATCGTTCGGTTGGAGCATCCCGAACATTCCTACGCAGCACTGGACGAAATGGTGAAACACGTTGAGACTTTGGTGCAAAAGTTGGAATTACCCTATCGCATCGTGAAACTGTGCGGCGGCGACATGAGTTTTACCTCTGCGTTGACCTTTGATTTCGAGGTGTTTTCAGCCGCCCAAAAAATGTGGCTCGAAGTCAGTTCGGTATCCAATTTTGAGTCGTTTCAGGCAAACCGGTTGAAATTGCGCTATCGCGACGAAAACAGCAAAAAGCCGGTGTTGGCACACACACTCAACGGCAGCGCGCTGGCATTGCCCCGCATCGTAGCCGCACTGATGGAAAACGGTCAAACAGCCGATGGGATAAGGCTTCCAAAGGCTTTGCACAAATATACAGGATACGAAATAATCAACTGAAGCAATGCAACAAAAAATACAGATACAGCATATTGATATAGCCAATGACCTTCCGCTCGTTTTCATCGGCGGTCCCTGCATCATCGAAAGCGAGGAAGGATATTTGGATACAGTCCGTTCGCTGAAAAAGATAGCGGACGCCATGCAGCAGCCATTCATCCTCAAAGCGTCGTTTGACAAGGCTAACCGCAGTTCCATCCATGCGTACCGCGGTCCGGGCTTGGATGAAGGCTTGCGTATTCTTGCCCTTGCCAGGCAGGAACTGCAAACTCCGGTGCTGGTGGACGTACACGAGCCGCAGCAGGCGGAACGTTGCGCCGAAGTTGCCGATATTCTGCAAATACCCGCCTTCCTGTGCCGACAAACCGATTTGGTGCTGGCTTGCGCCGAAACGGGCAAGGTGGTCAATGTGAAAAAAGGACAGTTTCTTGCACCGCAAAACATGGAAAACATTGTGAAAAAGATTGAATCAACGGGCAACCGCAACATACTACTCACCGAACGCGGCAGTAGTTTCGGCTATGGCGATTTGATCGTGGATATGCGCTCGCTGCACCTTATGAAGCAACTGGGCTACCCTGTAATTTTCGACGCCACACACTCGGTACAAAAGCCCGGCGCACTGGGTAACGCCACCGGAGGCGACCGCAACCTGGCGCCTGTATTGGCTCGCGCGGCTACGGCGGTAGGCATAGCCGGTATCTTCTTTGAATCCCATCCCAATCCGGAAAAAGCACTGTCCGATGGTCCCAATTCCCTCACCTTCGAAAGTGCAAGGGAACTCATACGCCAAACCTCTGCATTAGACAGGACTGTAAAAGAATTTCCTGCATAAAACCCTATCATGATGACATCTGCCGAAATAAAAAACATTGCACTTGAAGTTATCAAACTCGAAAGCGCCTCATTGACTGCCTGCAATGCCGCCATAAACGATGATTTCGTAAAAGCGGTACAGACCATTGCCGCTTGTACAGGTAGATTGGTAGTAGCAGGTATCGGGAAAAGCGGAATCATCGGCAGAAAAATAGCCGCTACGCTCGCATCCACCGGCACACCTGCCATGTTCATCCATGCCACCGAGGCGTTACACGGCGACCTCGGCATGGTCACAGAACATGACATTGTGCTTGCCCTGTCCTTTTCGGGACAGAGCGACGAACTGAACAAAATACTGCCCATGCTGAAACACCGGCACATCACCATCATAGGAATGAGCGGCCATGCGCAATCCAAACTGGCGCAAATATCGGATATCAACATTATTCTGCCCCCCATGCACGAAGCCTGTCCCTACAACCTTGCTCCCACATCGAGCACCACTGCCATGCTGGGCGTAGGCGATGCTTTGGCGCTCAGCCTGATGAAGATGAAAAACTTTGAGCAGGATGATTTTGCTCTTTTCCATCCGGGCGGAATGTTGGGCAAATTGCTCACTTGCAGCGTTGCAGACATCATGCAAAGCGGCGAACGCAACCCCATAGTGCCGCTTGACGCAACCGTGAAGGACACCCTGCTGGTGATGACCAAAACCAAGAGCGGCGCAGCTACCATCATCCATGCCAACGGCTCTATCGCCGGTTTCTTCACCGATGGCGACCTGCGACGCCAACTGCAAAAAGACCCGTTTGTACTCGAAAAAAACATAGCAGAAGTGATGACACGGCAGCCCACAGCGCTACCCGACAGTATGAAAGCGGTAGAAGCCGCTAAAATCATCTGTCAGAAAAAAATTGACAATGCTCCGGTCACCAACAGCGAAGGCATAGCGGTAGGCATTGTGGATGAAGGCGATTTATTACCGTTTATAACAGATTGATTTCAATTCAATTACGAATCCCTTTCAATTACGAATTAAAAATTACGAATTACGAATTACGGCGTGTCCCATCTACAAGGGCAAAAACAAAATGTGCAAAACAAAAAACGGCAACCGACTAAAAAAACAAAGACATAGATTAGCAGACCGCAAAAACAAATTGTACATTTTGCGTTAATAACAGGTTAATTATTGCTGCCATTTGCTGCCTGTTTTAGCATGTAGGGTTAATTACAAGCAAAACCACGCCCATAAAGCCATACAACCGCATAAATATTGCGGTTTTTTTATGCAGTTACGCCACCTGCCGGATGGATGCCAAAATACTGTTTTTTGAGTTGGACTGACAGTTG
>JAITTD010000144.1 GCA_031287245.1 Bacteroidales bacterium | reverse complement strand
TTGTAAAAAGACAAATGACTCCTTGCCGTGTTTAATCCGGAAGCAACGATTTCGTGGTTGGACAGCACCATAAGTTTATCGAAATAATCCGTAAATTGAATACTTTTTGTTAAAGTTGGCTTATCGGATAAACAAAAATCCTGTTTATCATATTGATATGCTTTCAATTTTGTTAAATCTGTGATCCAAACGTACTCTCCAATAATTTGCGGTTTCTCCATTCCGAGCATTTCTTCAGGACCACTGCCAAAAGGTATAGATTCGCCCATTTTTTTCCCATTTCGGAGGTTAAAACGGTGTAATAAAAATTCTGTTCCCAGGTTTGTCAATATCAGGACCGAATCAATTAACACCATACACTTGGGACGCATGATCATTTGATCAAACTCAACGTTCCTCCCTTTCAATAAAATCTCTTGCCCTAAATCCTGCTGCGAAAAAGTGCGTGCTTGTTGATAGGTCAATGTACTGTCACACGCAGATACACAGAAAATTAAAACCAGACAGTATATTTTTTTCATTTTTTAATGCAATAACTGATTATATAAAAGTTTTTCAACAGGCTGTAAATCTTTTTTTTATCCTGTGATACAGGTATTTCTTCTGATGGGCACCATTTTTGAAATGCTTTTTCTAAATTTCCTGAATTGGCGTCATCTTTATATACTATCATCACCGGAACAGAAACTTCAGAATTTTGATTTTGCTCGGAAGCAAACTTCTTCCATTTAAATTTCTGCTGTTTGTTGAATTTAAAGTATTTAAAAGCCTGAACTCCCGGAAAATTAAACGTGATTCGTAAAGTGGTATCCTGTATCTGTTCAGGTATGATTTCAAACACCGTTCGTTGACCTTTACCTATGTATGTTAAAACAACAGTGTCCGGATTATTTCGACTGATGCCATTCTCAAATTCCTCAATTTGTAGTAAAAAGGCTGATTTTTCATTCACGTAAGGTGTATAAACTTTATAAACCTTACCTGACGGAGGAGGCATCACCGATACATCGCGAGGCGTAGTCACCACATAGGTACCGGGTTTTTTACCGGGCGTTATGATTGCTTGCGCACCAACAGGACAAACAAGCATGATTGATAAAATGGCTGCAAATACGACCCTCATATTCATCGACTGCATTTTTTGAATTGATACAAAATTAAACTTATTATTTATATCTACCAAATTTATTTTCACTTTATTTTGAAAATATTTTTTTATCTAATTGAAATCAGGTGATTTACGCGGGTGGAAAAGGTGTTATTTCACTTGCATGGAATGCAGGTGTTTATAAACGCCATTTTCGACAGCGAGCAACTCGTTGTGAGTGCCTTGCTCAATGATGCTTCCTGCCTCCAATACGCAAATGCAATCAGCGTGTTTAATGGTGGAAAGCCGGTGGGCTATCACAATAGAAGTGCGATTGGTCATCAGTTTGGTGAGGGCGTCCTGCACCAAACGTTCCGATTCGGTATCCAAGGCAGAGGTTGCTTCATCGAGGATGAGGATTGGCGGGTTTTTGAGCACCGCACGGGCGATTGCCAAGCGCTGGCGCTGCCCTCCGGACAGCCGTGAGCCTCTGTCTCCTATATTGGTGTAATATCCGTTTTCGAGCGGCTCAATAAACTCGTGTGCATTGGCAATGCGTGCGGCGGCTATCACTTGTTCCTCCGTCACGTCCTTTATGCCGAAAGCAATATTGTTGAAAACCGTGTCGTTAAAGAGAATTGGTTCTTGCGTAACGATGCCCATCAGTTTTGTCAAATCGTTGAGCCGGTATTGGCGTATATCTGTGCCGTCAATGCACAGAGAGCCAGAAGTGACATCGTAGAAACGCGGTATCAGGTCGGCGATGGTTGATTTTCCTGCGCCGGAATGTCCCACTAAAGCATAAGTCTTGCCCTTGGGTATGGTTAAATCAATGTGCATCAACACCGGTTCTGTGGCATATTGAAAGGACACGTCACGAAATTCAATTTTATCAGTAAATCCGCTGATTTCGGCAGGCTGTTCGGGTTCGGTGATTGCATTTTGCTGGTCGAGAATCGCAAAAATGCGCTGTCCCGAAGCCATGCCTCGGTTGATATTGCTGTAAGAGTTGGCTAAATTTTTTGCAGGCGCCAGTAAGTTGTAATATACGCCAAGATAAGCCACAAACTTGGTGATGCTCATATCCATATCGTAGTTCAGCATCATGACGGCGGCATAGAGAATGATGAGGCACACGATAGCCACGCCCAGAAACTCAGACATAGGTGATGCCAGTTCGATTCGGTTCATAATTCGCTTGTTCAGCGAACGATGACGGTTGTTGACTTCGTCAAACTGCTCGGTGACGTATTTTTCAGCATTGAAAGCCTTGATAATCTTGATTCCCGAAATGGTTTCCTCAAAAATGCTGAGAATCTGCCCCATGATATGCTGACTTTCTGAGGCAGTGCTTTTGAGTTTTTTTGCCAACCGCCCAATGAAATAAGTGGCTGCAGGCAAGGCAATCAGCGTAAACAGCGTCAACTGATATGACATGATGAACAGGATGGCAATACTGACAATGATCATGAGCGGTTCGCGGAAAATCACCTGAAATGAATTGACCACCGATGCCTGCACTTCGGTGACGTCGCTGGATATGCTGGAAAGAATGTCGCCCTTGCGCTGCTGCTGGAAAAAGCCGACGTTCAGCCG
Source organism: Bacteroidales bacterium (assembly GCA_031287245.1). Lineage (GTDB taxonomy): Bacteria > Bacteroidota > Bacteroidia > Bacteroidales > UBA4181 > JAIRLS01. The sequence continues at coordinate 16,193 of JAITTD010000144.1, read as the reverse complement.
ACAAATCTTGTCATATATCGCTTTCCGAATGTTTTTCACCACATTGGTGCGCAGGGATGTGAGGGTACGCTGTGAAAAATAGCGAAACGCATTGGCAATCATGGAGGCAAGAAAGACAATACCCACCACAAAAAGCACAGCCCCCATGACACCGTGACTTTCGGTAAATATTGCCAGCCAATAATAGTAATAATCGGTCAAATAGCGGATAAAACCGTCCGTCATCACCGGATTTTCAGGTATTCCACCTTTGTAGCCCTCGAAAATAACTTCCAGTGCAGGCGCTATCAAGACAAAATTAAGCGTTCCCGCAATGGTGCCTATGATAGTAAATACCACATATTTAGGCCAATATCGTCCGTAAGGTTTGGCAAAACTCAACAAACGTAAAAAATCTTTCATCCGTCTATTATCAGGTTTAAAAAACCACAAAAGTACGAAATTTTGATATAAATTGTGTAAATTCATCTATTTTGAATATTTTTGTCTTTTTAAAAATCTGAATGTTATGTCGAACTTTTTATTAGTTGTACGAACTCACACCTATATCCTTCTGCTCTATCTGGCGAGCATTGTGGCTGTGTGTTTCCTGTTTCCGCGCGAAGGTAAATTCCCATACGAGATTCAAAAAGGCAAGATATGGGGGCATGACGATTTATACGCACCTTTTGATGTGCCCTTGCAAAAGACGCAAAGCGAACTTGACAAGGAAACGGACAGTTTGCGCACTAATTTTGTGGTGTATTACACTTATAAAACAGACGTGGCAAGGCAAGTAAAAGAACTGTACAAGCAAACATTCGATAAAAACTGGGAAAAAGCAGAGATTCTTTTGTATAAACGCCTGTTTTTGTATCATAAAGGGTTAAACCTGTTGGATTCCATCTATCAGAAAGGCATTTTGATGGAAGATGATGTTCCCATGCTGCACTCGCCTTCCAAGCATATTGTGGTCATTAAAAATAATGTGGTAGAGGATATGTCAAAGGATGAAGTGTTTACGCAGAAACTGGCTTACGAAGCGGTAGTTGCCGACATCAATCACTTGACCAATACGGAAGAGCGGGAGTTTATGAAAGACCTCGACATGAATAATTTCATACAGCCCAATCTCATCCTCAATGCCGATATTACCACTGCAGCCCAAACCGAGGCGCTCAACAAAATATCGCCTACCAAGGGCGTCATTCCTGTCAACAAAAAAATCATTGCCCGCGGGGAAGTGATCAACGATGAAAAATACACCGCTTTAACTTCATTGAAGTACGAATTTGTGAGTAAATTAGGATCTTCCGGTAATTACTGGCAGGTTTTGGTGGGGCAGATATGCCTGGTCAGCCTGTGTTTTGGATTGATTTACCTGTTCCTGATGTTTTTCCGCAAGGATATTTTCCGAAATATGGCACGCACAGGCTTCATCCTGCTGATGATGGTACTTTTTACAGGGTTAGCCTGCATTGTGGTTCGCAACAGTTATTTTAACCTCTATGCTGTCCCGTTTATTCTGCTGCCCGTGATAATCGCCACCTTCTTCGATGCGCGTACCGCTACTTTCGTGTTCACCGTCACAACGATCATCATCGGATTTCTGGCGCCAAACGGCTTCGAGTTCGTCTTTCTCAACTTTATCACCGGCGTGGTGAGCATTGCCAACGTGCACACCCTTTATCGGCGCGGTAATCTGTTTCGCACTGTCCTGTGGGTTGTCGGCATCTATTCGTTTTCCTATACGGCGCTGTTTCTCATGCAGGGCGTTAAATTTCAGCAACTTGAATGGATGAATTATGTCTGGTTCGGGGTAAGCGGGCTACTGCTGTTTGCCATTTATCCGAGCATCTTCATTTTTGAAAAATTGTTCGGATTCATTTCCAATATTACCCTGATGGAACTGTCGGATACCAACCAGCCGCTGTTGCGCAAATTGGCAGAGGTGGCGCCCGGCACTTTCCAACATTCGCTGCAAGTGGCAAATATCGCTGAAGAGGTGATACAGAAAATCGGGGGTAATCCCTTACTTATCCGCACCGGTGCGCTGTATCACGACATCGGCAAAACTTCGCGTCCCAACTTTTTCATCGAAAACCAATCGGGAAATCATAATCCACACGATGGACTGGAACCCGAAAACAGCGCCCAAATCATCATTGACCATATTCACAGCGGAGCAGATATCGCCAAAAAGAACCGGATTCCAAGCCATATCATTGATTTCATCAGGACACACCACGGCACTACGGTTGTCCGGTATTTCTACCACCAATATCAGATAAAACACCCCAACGACAACATCGACCGGAACAAGTTCACTTATCCCGGACCGATTCCTTTTTCCAAGGAAATGGTGATACTGATGATGTGCGATTCCATAGAAGCCGCGTCACGCAGCCTGAAAGAGGTGACACAGTCAGCCATCAGCGATTTGGTGGACAATGTGGTGAATTTTCAGGTGATGGAAGACCAGTTTGACGATGCCAATATCACTTACCGCGACATCAATATCGCAAAAAAAATCATCAAAAATCGCCTGATGAATATCCATCATGTACGCATCGAATATCCCAAATATGAAAAATAAAAGAAAATGATAGAAATACTAAAAGTGAACGGACATTTCCATACGCCTTACTCTTTCAGCGCCTTTGCCGACATGAACCAAATGGCGACAATGGCTGTAGAGGAAAACATGAAAGTAATGGGAATCAACGACTTCTATGTAACCGACGGCTACGATGAATTTAATGAAACGGCAACGCGCAATCGCTTTTTCCCGCTGTTCAACATTGAAGCCATTGCCCTGTCGAAGAAACAGCAAGCCGCAGGCATCCGCGTGAACGACCCCAACAACCCGGGGCGCACGTATTTCAGCGGCAAGGGATTGGACTATCCGGTTTCTTTGTCGGGAAAGTATAAAGACAGGTTGGAAAGCGTGAAAAACGAGAGCCAGCGGCAGGTAGCAGATATGATTGCCTTACTGAACGGGTGGTTGAAAGAGTTGAGCATTCCACTGTCGTTCACTTACGAGGAAATCAAACGCAAATATGCCCGTCAATTGGTGCGTGAGCGCCATATAGCGCAGGCTTTGCGCATTGCAGTTGCTGAAATGGCACGCAACGAAACAGAACGCAAGGCGTTGTTGCAGAAAATCTATTCAGGCAAGGAGACCGCAGTGGACATAACCAACAACGCCGCATTGGAAAACGAATTGCGCAACAATCTTCTGAAAGCGGGCGGCAAAGCCTTTGTGGAAGAGGACGATAAAGCGTTTCTTTCCGTAGAGGAAGTGAAGGCGATATTTTTGAATGCAGGCGGAATCCCTTGCTATCCGGTACTTTTGGACGATGTCAAGGGGAATTTCACTGAGTTTGAATCCGACAAAGAAGCGATGTGCCGCCAATTGATGGAACAGAAAATCTTTTCCATCGAACTGATTCCGGGTCGCAACCAATTGGAAATACTCGAACCTTTCGTGCGTTATTTTGACGAGCAAAATTTTGTGATTACCTTCGGCACAGAGCATAACGCGCCGGGCTTAGCGCCATTGACCGTCGCTTGCAGAGGCGGCGTACCGCTGACCGACTATCTGCACCGCGTCAATTACGAAGGCGCCTGCGTGATTGCAGCCCACCAGCATCTACGCAGCCAAGGCAAACAGGGTTATGTGAATGTGAAAACCGGCGAAGCACAAATCGCCAACAGAAAAGATCTGGTGAACTTGGGAAATGAAGTGATTGTAAAAGCCTGCAGATAACTGTCTTTTCCTCGGCGGCTCATTCACTTACAGGACAAGCATGTCGCTGTCGTCGAAATTGACAAAAGGGTTGTGCGCCACTTCCCAATAGTAGCCGTCGGGGTCGGCGAAATAGGCGTGATAACCACCCCAGAAAGCCTTTTGCGGCTCTTTGACTATGGTTGCGTCCGCTTTTCGCGCCAACTCAATGACCTCATGTACCTCTGCTTCGCTACGGGTGTTGTAAGCCAGCGTTATGCCTGCAAATCCTGCGCTAACGGCAGGAGGCGTGCCCTCGTTAATGTCCTGCGCCAGAAGTTCCAATGGGTACAGCTCAAACTTCGTTCCGTTAGTGCTAAAGAAGATAACTTTCGGATTATCCTCTTTTTCATTGGTCTTGAAACCCAGCCCCTCACGGTAAAAACGCACGGATTTTGCCATATCCCGAACACCCAAACAAATTACATTGATTCTGTTCATCTTCTTTGAATTTTATTTGTTCATCATTTCCGTTTGCACTTTTTTACTCAGCGAATTGAAAATCAACTCATAAGAGTCGTCAAGCATCTTTTTCAATACTTCTTCGGGAACATTGCCGCTCAACGACATCGAACTCCAATGCGTTTTATTAAGATAGTAACCGGCAACGATTTCGCTGTACTTTTCCCGCAATTCGATGCCATATTCGGGCTTGTGTTTTACCGAAATAATCGGATTCCCCGCGCCGTCGTTGCCCACCAAAGCGAACATTTTTCCGCAAACAGCATAGCGAATAGCGTCCCATTCCCGCTTGTAATCTTCCTCCGCGCCTTTTTTAGAGAGGCAATACTCCTGTATAAAATCGTATTTCATTGTGTTTTATTTTTTGCAAAAGTACAATGCAACTGCGAAATAGTTTGTGTAAAAAATCGACTTTTTTTATTTAAACGAAGAAGGAACGTCGCCGCTGAAGGCTTTGAAATCTTTAATCAAATGCGTATGATCGTAATAACCGCAATTAACGGCAACTGTCAATAAATCATTGTTCTGCGTATTTTTCAAACATTTCAAGGCATTTTTGAACCGTACAATTTTGGAAAACATTTTAGGGCTGACACCAATCGCCGCCCTGAATTTCCGCTCGAAATGCCGCTGACACAGACAAACTTCCGATGCAATTTCAACAGGCGAAATTTGCCCTTTTGCCAAATAAATCAGGTCAACGGCATGAACAATTTGTTTTTCAGTCTGATACAGGCATGGCAGTTTGGAAATCAAATAACGATCAACGTGGCAAACCACCTCTTCCACAGTGTGCTTTTGCATTAAAATTTCAAAAAAATGCCTGTCCAAAAGCGTTTCAACTAAAGTCGCATCAAACCTGTAATCTGTAAATTTCTCAACGGGCACGCGGGTAAAGGCGGAAATTCCCGCAGGGCGAAAACGAATACCGAACATACGCACATTGCCCGAAAGCACAAGATGGAGGGCTGCGGTCATCGTTCCCACGATTTCGACAGAGTGATCGTTTCCTGCATCATCGCCAAACGTGAAAACAATATCCACGCAACCATCGGGCAGCACCTTAAACGGCGTTGCTTTTTCTACGAAACCTGCTGTATTCCAATAAGTTTCAATAAAAGGCGCTAATCGTATGTCGGGCTTATATTCGTGATACATTTTTGGCTTAAATTAAAACAATCTCCCCGTTAATTCCTTTTTCGGATAAAAAACTCCAATAATCACAAATGGATTTTTTGCTCTGCGCATATGCCATTCTCTTGTTGTACCAAGAAAAAAGAAAAGTTCATTTTCTTTTAAAAACTTCTTTTCATATTTCTCTCTAACCATATCCAGTGCTTTTGATTCGTTCCCTTCGTATTTGGCAAGGCAATTCCAATACAACTGACCTATTTCCCAATCTTCTATCATTAAGCGACTTTCTTTGCCTGCATCATCAATAAATTTGTAGAGAAATTTATACGGCAATTTACGTATTTGTATTTCAGGACTTCTATCGGGTTCAAACAAGTCTGTTTGTTTTCGCAGGGCTTTCCATTCATCTTTCCATTCGCGACTTTCTTCTTTTATAATTTCAAGACCAATAATTTTTGTTGGTTTGAAAGTTGCCAATGAAATATTGTTCGGTGCTTTTGAATCTTCAATCAGTTTGGATAGATTTGTGTAAATATTTACAGTACAATACTTTTTCCGTTCAGCCCAATTGCTTTTAGTATCAATCTTACCGGATATTATTATATCGTTAAAATTATAATGCACAGGGGAATGACTTTCCGGACGAAAATCATCTGTCCGCTTTTTTAAGTCTAATTCTATCCAAGTATATTTGAATGATTCCATTTTTCCATTTTCTCGCAGTCCCATTAAAAATTTCATAGGTACTGGATATATGCGAATCCATTCCCCCGTTTCCAATACTCCTGCTGTACAAATTAATTCATCGTAACTGCGAGAAGGCAAAGGGTATGTTACCACTGTTATTAAAACTTTGGTTAAAGCCATTTTAGATATGTATTAATTCATAATCAAATTCGGGTAGATTGGCAATCGCCTCTGCTAAATGTTTGCGGTGACATTGGCTAATATTTGCCTCAAAGCAGGTCAGAGCAATGCGCTGTTGCTTTTTGAGCAATTCCAAAATAGCGTATTGAGTGGGTTGTGTTTTTGTAAGATTATTGTTTCTGTAATCTGTAAACAGTTTATCATAATCTGCCTGCGTATTCAGTTCTTGCCGTTGCTCCGATTGTATGCCCACTTCCGGGAAATGCACATATTGGATTCCCAGATTTTCACAATAGCGTTTGAGTTGGCTTTTACTAAATCCGTATTTCATGCTCAACGGATTATTTCGGACATCAACCAAAATTTTCACATCATTCCTGATCAGACGATTCAAATATTCCTCCAATGAAATACCCTCATAACCGATTGTAAATAAAATCGTTTTGTTTGATTTGGGTTTACTTTCGGTCACTTTTCCCAATTCTGCAGGCGAAAGAATGTTTGTTACGGTACTGTTAATAGCCCAATAGGGAAAATTAATATAGGTGTGTTTCATTAAAGCATGACTATTCATGTTTCCGTATAATGCCTTCACTTCCTGTAAATATTCCTTGTCTTTTTGTTTAATGATTTTCAGATAATCGATCATATCATTTGAGATAAAACAGGTTTCGGTTTCAGCCAAAATACCTTTTTGCACCATTGCCGTTAAATCGGCATTGGCTGAATAGGAATAGCAACCGAATTTATAAGGAATAAAATCATATTCTCTTTTTACTTGCCGTTGAGTAAAAAGGAACAATAATTTTTGCAATCGAATCTTTTCAAGTTCATTGTCAAATAATTGCAACAATGTCAATATGATTTTTCGTCTGTAAAACATGGTACAAATATACGATATTCATGATTTTTTTTCTGAATTGTTTTTGTTTTTTGTAAAAATTATTAATTTTGTACTCCAAATAATATGGTTTCTGTATGAATAAGTTTTTTTCATTTTTTCTTCTGTTGCTCGTTTTGACGGGCATTACGTATTCCCAAACTCTTCCTCCCGTGTTTGGGAAAGAATATGCAGGCAAGGCGTTCAACGATTCCCGTGTTCGCACTTATATCACGCCACAGCGTATCGTGTGGAAATACGATGGCGGCGGCAAGTTGATAAGGAATGCGGAAGGACTGTTGGCGGCAGGCAATAACGGGCAAAGTGACCTGTCCAACAGCAATACTTGCAGCCTGCACAGCACCGAGAACGAATTTGCGTCCATTGTGCTTGATTTTGGGAAAGAGATACAAGGGGGCATCCAGTTTGTCACCGCTTCCGGCGGTAAAATTCGAGTTCGTTTCGGCGAGTCAGTGAGCGAAGCGATGAGCACAGTGGGGCAAAACGGCGCTACCAACGACCATGCTATGCGCGATTTCACAATGACACTGCCTTGGTTGGGCGTTGCCGAGACAGGCAACAGCGGGTTCCGCTTTGTACGCATCGATTTACTCGAACCCAACACGGAAATACGCCTGAAAGAAGTCAATGCTGTATTTACCTATCGCGATATTCCCTATTTGGGCTCATTCCGCTGCAACGACGAGCGTTTGAACCGCATCTGGATGACAGGAGCCTACACGGTGCATCTCAATATGCAGGAATACATTTGGGACGGCATCAAACGCGACCGCTTGGTATGGTTGGGCGATCTGCACCCCGAAGTGATGACGGTGAGTACCGTATTCGGTTACAACGAAGTCATTCCCAAAAGCCTTGATTTGGCGCGTGATATAACCCCTCTGCCCGGATGGATGAACGGTATGTTTTCCTATTCGCTGTGGTGGGTCATCATTCACCGCGACTGGTACCGTTATCAGGGCAACCTTGATTATCTGAAACAGCAACAGTCCTACCTGAACGATTTGCTTCGCATTTTATTCAAAGAAGTGGATGCCAGCGGTAAACGGGTTCACGAAGGCGGTTTCCTCGATTGGCCCGCAAGCCCCAACGGGCAGGGCATCAACGCGGGGATGCAGGCACTGATGGTGATGGCATTCCAAGCGGGCAGCGAGTTGTGCACCGTATTGGGCGACAAATCACTTGCCAGGCAATGCGCTGAAACGGCTGCCCTGATGCAAAAACAAGTGCCTTTCCACAACCAACTCAAACAGGCAGCCGCTTTGTTGGCGCTTGCCGATATGATGCCTGCCGATAAAGCTAACAATGAAGTGATTGCAGTGGGTGGAGCCAAGAACTTTTCCACATTCTATGGCTATTATATGTTGCAGGCGCAGGCAAAAGCGGGCGATTACCAAACCGCTATGGACATTATCAGCCGCTATTGGGGCGGAATGTTGGACTTGGGCGCCACAAGTTTTTGGGAAGATTTCAATTTGGACTGGACGGAAAACGCCGCAGGCATTGATGAATTGGTTCCCGAAGGGAAAAAGGATATTCACGGCGATTTCGGCGACTATTGCTATCAGAAGCTTAGGCATAGCCTTTGCCATGGATGGGCGTCGGGACCTACCTCGTGGCTGTCGCAACACGTGTTGGGTGTGCAGGTGGTGGAACCCGGCTGTAAGGCTATCCGTGTGGAGCCACATTTGGGAAACCTGCAATGGGTAGAAGGCACTTTCCCCACACCTCACGGGATAGTGCAAATCAGTCATAAGAAAGATGCTGCCGGTAAGGTGGTGTCGCAGGTGAAAGCGCCAAAGGGCGTGAAAATAGTGAAATAATGGAATATAAACCTATTCAAACAGTCATGAAATATTCAAGAAGAGCATTTATCAGTACCACTGCTGCCGGCATAGGCGCAGCATTGTTGAACGGTTCGTTTGCCGAAGGCGCGGAACTGGCGCGGAAACATAGTCCTTACGAAAAAGTCACTTTGGGGAAGACGGGCATCTCCACCACGCGGCTGTGCTTGGGCACAGGCATCAGAGGCGGCGGCAAAGAGTCCAATCTCACGCGCCTGGGCTACGACAAGGGTGTGCAATTGGTGCGATCTATTTACGACAAAGGTGTGCGAATGGTAGATATGGCTGATTCCTACGGCACGCACGGCATCGTTGGCGAGGCGCTCAAAATTCATCCGCGCAAGGACTATGTACTGTTCACCAAACTCTGGTGCAACGAGGAAACAAAGGATGTGGACGCTACCATACAGCGCTTTTTGAAGGAACTGCAGACAGACTATATCGATGGTGTGATGCTGCACTGCATCACTTCAAAAAACTGGAATACGGAATTAAATGTCTATATGGAGGGCTTGCAACGCGCCAAACAAAAGGGGCTGATTCGCTCGCACGGGTTGAGTTGCCATTCGCTGGCGGCTGTCGAAACTGCTGTCGGCGAGTCGTGGGTAGATTGCATTCATGTGCGCATCAATCCCTTTGCCATTAATATGGACGACCAGCCGGAGAAAGTGACGCCCGTTGTCAAACAGTTGCACGACGCGGGGAAGGGCGTTATCGGTATGAAAGTGTTTGGCGAAGGGCAGTTTGCAGGCGACCCTGCCAAAAAAGACGAAAGCCTGAACTATATCCTGCACTTGGGCGCCGTAGATGTACTGGACATTGGCATGGACAAAATCAGCGACCTGATAGATACCGAAAAGAGGATTCGCAGGGTAAGCCTGAAATAATTAAAAATTAAAAATTACGAATTACGGCGTTTTCAACGAATTGCCAAGATATTCATACAATGGAGGCTTTTTAAAACGATTATGTATTTTTATGAAAATTGAAGAAAAAGTACTACTTTTGTGCCATTTATTTTATAAATGTAATCATACATGTCAGAAAATACACCCTACAAAGTAGCAGACATCCAGTTAGCCGATTTCGGCAGAAAAGAGATTGAAATTTCCGAGCACGAAATGCCCGGACTGATGTCGCTTCGCGCTAAATATGGAAAGGAAAAGCCTCTGAAAGGCGCCCGTATAACAGGTTCGCTGCACATGACCATTCAAACGGCAGTTTTAATCGAAACTTTGGTGGAATTGGGCGCAGATGTTCGCTGGGCAAGTTGTAATATTTTTTCCACGCAAGACCACGCCGCAGCAGCCATTGCCGCAGCAGGCGTTCCCGTTTTCGCTTGGAAGGGCGAAACATTAGCAGAATACTGGTGGTGCACCGACCAGGCGCTTCGTTTCCCCGACGGCAAAGGTCCCAATTTGATTGTTGACGATGGCGGCGATGCTACTCTTCTGATTCACTGGGGCTACAAAGCAGAAGATGATGCCTCTTTCATCCGCCGCAAAGGTGACAGCCTTGAAGAACAAATCATTCTGGATACATTAAATAATATCTTAAAAGAAGACAAAACCCGTTGGCACAGGACGGTTGCCGAACTGAAAGGCGTTTCGGAAGAAACTACCACCGGCGTCCACCGCTTGTACCAGATGCTCGAAAAAGGCGAATTGCTGATTCCAGCCATCAACGTGAACGACTCTGTTACCAAATCCAAGTTCGACAACCTCTACGGCTGCCGCGAATCGTTGGCAGACGGCATCAAACGCGCTACTGACGTGATGATTGCCGGCAAAGTGGTGGTAGTGCTGGGCTATGGCGACGTAGGCAAAGGCTGTTCCCGCTCAATGCGTTCATACGGAGCGCGTGTGCTGGTGACCGAAATAGACCCGATTTGCGCCCTGCAAGCCGCTATGGAAGGTTTTGAAGTGACCACCATGGAAAAAGCCGTGAAGGAAGGCAACATTTTTGTGACCACCACCGGCAACCGCGACGTCATCACGATCGACCACCTCAAAGCAATGAAAGATCAGGCAATCGTATGCAACATAGGGCATTTTGACAACGAAATTCAGGTGGATAAATTGGTGAATTATCCGGGTATCAAGCATACCAACATCAAACCACAGGTGGATAAATATACTTTCCCCACGGGAAATTCGATTTTCCTGCTGGCAGAAGGGCGTTTGGTCAATTTGGGCTGCGCCACCGGCCACCCGTCATTTGTGATGAGCAATTCATTCACCAACCAGACTTTGGCTCAACTTGATTTGTGGAAAAACGATTACAAAGTCAACGTTTATCGCCTTTCCAAACAATTGGATGAAGAAGTGGCTCGCCTGCATCTGGCAAATATCGGCGTTGAATTGACATCTTTATCGCCCGAACAAGCCGCCTACATCGGTGTAAACGTGAACGGACCCTACAAACCGGAGCATTACAGATATTAAAAACAGCAACGATGGAATCAAATGTGCAAGCAGGATATAATCAAGTATTGGAAATGATTTACCAGCTTCCTCAACAAGAAATAAATCATCTTTTGAGGGCTTTGCAAGCCAATGTTAACGCTGAAGCGAAAACAATAAAAAGGACAAACAAATTAACAAAAATGCAAAAATTGTTGTTACAAGCCCCTACTTGGTCGGACGTAGAATACAATGCTTTTTTGGAAGGGAGGAATCATTTTAATGATTGGAGAAAATGATATTGCTGGATACATCGGTGTTGATAGAATTATTTCGAGTAAAAGATAAATCGAAAACACTTTTTTTTCGATTGTCTGCAAGTGACGATAAATTTGGCGTTTCTTCAATTACTCATTATGAAATATTTATTGGAGTACCGATTATGCAAACAGATTTTTGGACAACTTTTTTTGAGCAAGTGAAGATTATCCCATTCGATGGAAAATGTTCACAGGAAGCTGTCAAAATATATAAAGAATTAAAAGTAAAAAATAAATTGGTAGCATTACCTGATCTTTTAATTGCTGCGACTGCTATTGCCAATAGATTGCCTGTTGCGACACTCAATGTGAAACATTTTGAAAGAATCGAAAAATTGGTGATATTATGAAAACTATATTAATGTATGTATGAAAATAGCCATATTATCTCCGTTTTATCCCTATCGTGGGGGCATTGCACAATTTAGTGCCATGTTGTATCAAACTTTGGCAGAAGAGAACGAGGTAAAAGCGTTCTCTTTTTCTCGTTTATATCCGAAAATTCTTTTCCCCGGTAAAACGCAGTATGTGAATGAGAACGATGGCTCGATGATGATCCCTTCCGAACGTATATTGGACAGTATCAACCCTTTTTCCTGGCAAAAAACGGAACAATCTATTGAACGTTTTCAGCCTGACATACTGATTGTTGCCCATTGGATGTCCTTTTTTGCTCCGGCTTACGGATACATCGCCGGCAGGTTGAAAAACAAAACAAAAATCATTACTCTCCTGCACAATGCCATTCCTCACGAACCTCGTTTTTTCGATAAAGCCTTCTCTAAACTGCTTTTTGAAAGAACACACGGTTTTGTGGTGTTGAGCGATACCGTGAAAAACGATATTCTTTCCCTTTATCCGCAGGCAAAATATATACTGAAGCCGCATCCGCTGTACATGCATTTCGGCGAACGGTTGGAAACCACAGCCGCCCGAAAGCAATTGGGCATTGACCCTGAAAAGAAGACCTTGCTGTTTTTCGGCTTCATCCGCGATTACAAAGGTTTGGATTTACTGATAGAGGCAATGTCTGCGTTGGACGAATCGTATCAGTTGGTGATTGCAGGGGAATCCTACGGTCCCTTTGACAATTACCGGAAGCAAATTGACGTTTCTCCTGCCAAACAGCGCATCACAGTGCTGAATCGCTACATAGACGATCATGAAGTGCCCGTTTTATTTTCGGCGTCCGATGTGCTTGTGGTGCCCTATCGTTCAGCCACCCAAAGCGGCGTTATCCCAATCGCCTACCATTTTGAGGTGCCGGTATTAGCCACCGACACAGGCGCTTTGCGCGAAACCATCGAGCCGGCGGAAACCGGCATCATCTGTCAGCCCGATGCTGCCGCTATTGCAGAGGGCGTAAAAAAACTGTTTGACAAGGGCATTTCGCTTTTTGCAGCAAACATTCGGGAAGAAAAGGCAAATCTCTCGTGGGATGGATTTGCACAGTCGCTGATTGCATTTGCAAAAGAATTAACGGATAAAAAAAGCCCCTCTCAACTCGTGGGAAGGGCTTAAATTCAAATATCATGTAAAGTACATTTTTAAATGTGACGCAAAATTACATAAAAATTTGCAACATACCAAAAATATTTTTTACCAAATGATTATCTCGAATAAATAAAAAACTGTATTTTTGCACTTTCAAATAATTTTAAATTTTTAATACATTATATAAATGAATACATTATTTTGGATTGTCCCGATAGCATCTCTGTTGGCGTTGGGGTTTGCGTATTACTTCTTCAAGGATATTATGAAGGAGAGCGAAGGCACCGTCACCATGAAGGAGATTGCGCAGTATGTGCGGGAAGGAGCAATGGCATACCTGAAACAACAGTATAAGGTAGTAACCATTGTGTTTGTGATTCTTGCGGTTTTCTTTGCCATTTTGGCTTATGGATTCCACATTCAGAACCCGTGGGTGCCGTTTGCATTCCTTACCGGCGGTTTTTTCTCCGGTTTGGCAGGGTTCATCGGTATGAAAACCGCTACATTCGCATCGGCGCGTACTGCCAACGCAGCGAGCCGTTCGTTGAACAGCGGGTTGAAAGTGGCTTTTCGCGCAGGCGCCGTGATGGGGCTTACCGTGGTAGGCTTGGGGCTGCTTGACATCTCGATATGGTTTTTAGTGTTAACTCACTTTGTGGAAGAGGCAACCTCCACTCAAACCCTTGTGGTGATTACCACCACGATGCTGACTTTCGGTATGGGCGCTTCCACTCAGGCGCTGTTTGCACGTGTTGGCGGCGGCATCTACACCAAGGCTGCCGACGTAGGCGCTGACCTCGTAGGCAAGGTAGAGGCAGGTATTCCCGAAGACGACCCGCGCAACCCCGCCACCATCGCCGATAACGTGGGCGACAACGTGGGCGACGTAGCCGGTATGGGCGCTGACCTGTACGAAAGTTATTGCGGTTCCATTCTGGCAACTGCTGCTCTGGGCGCATCGTCCGCTTTTTTTATCAAAGACAGCGTACAATTAGAAGCCGTATTTGCTCCCATGCTGATAGCCGCAGTGGGCATTGTGCTGAGCATCATCGGCATATTCCTTGTTCGCACCAAAGAAGGCGCTAATATGAAGCAACTGCTCAGCGCTCTCGGCAAAGGAGTCAACGTAAGCGCCGCATTGATTGCCGTTGCTGCGTTTGTTATTTTGTATATACTGCACATACCGCACTGGGTAGGTCTTTCTTTCTCTGTGATTGCAGGATTGGTGGCAGGCGTCATCATCGGACAGGCAACGGAATATTACACCTCGCACTCCTATCGTCCCACGCAAAGGGTTTCGGAGAGCGGACAGACCGGTCCGGCAACGGTCATCATCTCCGGTTTGGGATTGGGCATGTTGTCCACAGCCGTCCCCGTCCTCACCATCTCTGCAGCCATTATTGTCGCTTATCTGAGCGCCATCCATTTTGACGTAGCCAATATGATGACGGCTCAAAATCTTGGTCTTGGCTTGTACGGTATCGGTATCGCCGCTGTGGGAATGTTGTCCACACTGGGCATCACGCTGGCAACCGACGCTTACGGACCCATCGCCGACAATGCCGGTGGTAACGCCGAAATGAGCGGTTTAGCCCCCGAAGTTCGCAAACGCACCGATGCACTGGATGCTCTTGGCAACACTACTGCCGCTACCGGCAAAGGTTTCGCTATCGGTTCGGCTGCTTTAACTGCCTTAGCGCTGCTGGCTTCGTATATTGAAGAAATAAAAATCGCGCTGGCACGTGCTGCCGAAACCACAGGTACAGCCCTTATTAATGGAGTTGAGCATACCAAAGACGCCATCGAAAAAGCCTCTATGATTGATTTTATGAATTGGTTTGAAATCAATCTGCTGAACCCAAAAGTGTTGGTAGGCGTTTTTATCGGCGCTATGGTAGCATTCCTGTTCTGCGGTTTGACGATGAATGCCGTAGGACGTGCCGCCCAAAGCATGGTAGAAGAAGTGCGCCGCCAGTTCCGCGAAATCAAAGGCATCCTGACCGGCGAAGCAAAACCCGACTATGCCAAATGTGTGGCTATCTCCACCAAAGGCGCACAACGCGAAATGTTGCTGCCTTCCATTCTTGCCATTATCATCCCCATCGCCGTTGGACTCATTTTCGGCGTATCGGGCGTGATGGGACTGCTGGTTGGCGGTTGCGGTACAGGCTTTGTGCTTGCCGTGTTTATGGCTAATGCAGGCGGCGCTTGGGACAATGCCAAGAAATACGTGGAAGAAGGCAATTTCGGCGGCAAAGGTTCCGACACCCACAAAGCCACCGTAGTAGGCGACACCGTAGGCGACCCCTTTAAAGATACCTCCGGACCGTCATTAAATATCCTCATCAAACTGATGAGCATGGTTTCCATCGTAACGGCAGGTTTGACCGTGGCTTGGACGCTGATAGAATAGACGTGGTGAGTCAATGGTGAGTCAATAGTGAGTCAATGGTGAGTCAGTTGTGATTCAATGGTTCAATAAAAGCGGGTTGGTTTCAGCCCGCTTTTTTTGTGTTGTGATGGGCTTTTGCCATGACACGTTGTGGTCAGTACCCATGACACGTTGTGATCAGTACCCATGACACGTTATGGTCAATACCCATGACACGTTATGCTCGATGCCCATGACACGTTATGCTCGATGCCTATGACACGTTGTGGTCGATACCCATGACACGTTATGGTCGATGCCCATGACACGTTGTGGTCGATCCCCTAACGGGGAATATTTGCTTGTCCGTAGGACATTCATATCAATCCCTAACTCCGCAAATTTTAGGTTGCCTATGAGATTAATCATCTGTAACACAGATTATTATCAGAATTATTAGGCGTTCTTATTAGGTAGTCTGAATTATTACATAACTTGCTGTATAATAAATAATTACATCAATAGACTACCTAAATTGAGCGGAGTTAGGGATCAATAGAAATAAATCTCAATATCACTTCAATTCTTGAGATTCACAAAGAATAAAAAAAATTCCTGTTGCAAATTTTGCA
>JAITTD010000124.1 GCA_031287245.1 Bacteroidales bacterium | reverse complement strand
CTAGCAATTCATGTTCTGCCTTTCAGGCAGGGACAGGCGGGGGGCTTCTGCCGCAGGTCGATGACCTGCGGTTATGAAAATCCCGCCCCATTCGGGCGAAAAGCAAATTTCTCTCAGCAAGCATGCCGAGCATGCCCTTTGTCAGTGAGATGTAGCGGTATCAGAACGTAGAGACGGTGCGCGCACCGTCTCTACAGGGCATTATCACAGGCGAACCAACGATTGCGCCCCGTTGGGGCTTACAAAAAGGCGATAATTCCGTTCTTTTTTGAGGTGCTATGATGCCCGAGGGGCTTGATTTTCATAACCGCAGGCGAGCGAAGCGTTGCCTGCGGTAGTGCGAACACACGAACACTACTGCCTGAAAGGCAGCACTAAAAGGCTAGCAATTCAAGTTCTGCCTTTCAGGCAGGGACCGGCGGGGGGCTTCTGCCGCAGGTCGATGACCTGCGGTTATGAAAATCCCGCCCATTCGGGCGAAAAGCAAATTCCTTCGGGCAAGGACACCCTTTGTCAGTGAAAAATATAGCACCTCAAAAAAAGATTTAGCCGTAATTCGTAATTTTTAATTCGTAATTACATGACCGCTTTTCCCAAATCATCCAGCATATCGCTTGCCATCATACCTTGTTGTCCGTGTTTTTTTGCAGATAAATCACCTGCCGCGCCGTGAAGCCACACGCCTGCGCAGGCTGCTTTCAGAGGTTCCCAGCCCTGCGCTAGCAAGGAAACAATGACACCGGTGAGCACGTCGCCGCTGCCTGCTGTTGCCATTCCCGGATTGCCGGTAGTGTTGAAATAGCAACTGCCGTCCGGTGCGGATATGCTGCTATGGGCACCTTTCAGTACTACATATATCTTCTGTTTGCGGGCAAGTTCCAGTTGTTTGTTCCAACGTTGATAACTGCTGATTGAGTGACCGGTCAATCGGTCAAATTCTTTTGGATGCGGAGTGATGATGCAGCCTGCGGGCAACAAATCCGTGCCTTCCTTGCTCTCGGCAATGATGTTGAGCGCGTCGGCGTCCAACACCAATGGCGGTGGCTGGATGGCGCCGTTGCGAATGGCTTTTAGAAAATGGAGCAGCGCTTGCCGTGTTTTATCCTCTTTGCCGATACCCGGTCCTATCGCCACTGCCGAATAAGCGCTCAAATCAGGGATTTGCGAACATATTTCGGGATGCTGATCGGCTGAAACCAATGCCTCCGGCACATATAACTGCATGAGCCGGTTCTCGCCATTGGGAATGTGCGCTGTTACCAAGCCTGCGCCGCTGCGAAAGCAAGCCTTTGTTGCCAATAACGCCGCGCCCATCATGTTGTGGCTTCCGGCAACGATGCAGGCGTGTCCATAAGCGCCTTTGTGGGAGAATTTTTCCCTCGGCTGAAACCAAGGGATGACGTCTGTCGCTTGAAGCACATAATTTTTCACAGATTGCTCTTCGGCGGTTTTATCTGTCGGTAATCCGATGTCGAGCACTTCCCATTTGCCGAGAAACGGTGCATTTTCAGCAAAGAAGAACGACAGTTTGGGCTGTTGAAAAGTCAGGGTGTAATCGGCATGAACAATGTGTTCCGCTGCATTGCCGCTGTTGTCTTCCGCAAACAGACCCGATGGAATGTCGATAGAAACCACGGTTGCCGGCGTTTGCCGGAGCGCCGCCGCCATTTGTGCCGTCAAGCCTTCCGCCGGACGGGAAAGTCCGATGCCGAACATGGCGTCAATGACCAGGTGTGCTGCTGTGAGTGCCGGCAATGGTGTCGGATGCTCAGCCATCTTCTTTGACACCATGACTACCTCTACCTCGTATTGCAGCGTTTTCAGGTGTTGGGCAATGGCTAATCCGTCGGCGCCATTGTTGCCAGGACCTGCCAACACCACCACCTTCCTGTTCCGGTCAAAATGTTGGGTAATCCAGTTGGTGCAGGCAGAAGCCGCCTTCTCTATCAACTCATGGAGGGTGATGGGTAGATGTTGGATGGTGTAAGTATCAACGGCTTTGATGGCGTTGGGGGGTAATATTTTCATGGTGTTGTTTTTACGGAAGGGAATACTCGGAATACCAATGCTTTTCCTTCGCTCATTTGGATGGTAAATTCTTTCCCGCAGGCTTCATTGAGCGAACCTTGCCACAATTCCACAAGCGGGGCGTCGGTGACGGGATATTTCAATCCGTGGAAGGTGAATAAGGTGGCAGGGGTAAACGAAAAGACGGAAACCTGCTGTTGGGGGACGCTTTCAAATACGGTTGTTTGACGAATCGGGTTGAACACCCCATAATCAGTAAACGCTTGTATGTTGGCATCCAAAGAATATTCGAGCAGGATGGACAGATTGGCTAAACTGTGGTCTTCCCGTTTGCCGCTTATTCCCAACAGGCAAATGTCTTTCAACTGGTTACGGATGCAGAAACGGAGTGCCTTTGCCAGATCATTGCAGTCCTGACTGGGAATGTGGAGGATGCGTTCGTGGAAACGTTGGCGCAGAGTAGGGGAAAGGCTGTCCATATCGCCCACGATTTGATGCGGTTCCATTCCATATTGCAGTAAATTACTTGCCGCGCCATCGCAACAAACCAATGTTTCGGCTTGCTGTAGCATCGAAAGCGCTGTTTCGTGCAACGGAAAATCTCCGGCGGCGACAATGACAGTCCGACAAGGAGAAATGAGTGGTAAAAAAGGAGGATGTGTCACTTGCCAAAAACCCTTCTCAATATGTCGGTTACCTGAGCCGCAGGATCTTTCCTGATTTTAACTTCCTGCTCGGCAATTAAAACCATCAAGCCGTCAATCGCCTTGTTGGTGATGTATTGTTCCAAATCCGGGTTTTGTTTGGTCACACCGGGAAGTTTGTTGTACTGTGTCATCAGCGGCTTCCAGCAGGAAGTCAGTTTTACTTTGCTGATAGCCTTGCTCACGATGGGTTTGAATTTGGAAGACAGGGTTGCCGAAGTCGTTGCACGCAGGTATTCCGTTGCAGACGTTTCGCCTCCATTCACAATGGCTATGCCGTCTTTGATGGTCATTCCCTTGATGGCAGCGGCAAACACGTCAAAAGCGCCTTTGGCTGCTTCCTCTGCTGCGCGATTCATGCTTTCCTCAACGGCTGCCACCTGCTTGCCCATGCCGATATTGGTTAACGTTTGTTTCATTTTTGCGGCTTCGGTGGGCCAGGGGATAAAGAGTTTCGGATTTTTGTAAAACCCGTCCGGCGCGGATGCTATGCCGGCTGACTCCAAAGCGCCCTTCGTCAATGCCTCTTTTAAAGCGTTGGCAATGTCTGTTTCCGAAATCGGCAACAGTGACGGGGCTGCGCTGGTGCTTGCCGCTTCGGTTTGTGCTTTTTTGGCGGATTTATTGGCTTTCTTCGTTTGAGCCTGACAATCGGCACACCATCCTGATACTGTTAGTACGATGATAATGAAATACTTCATGACGATAAATTTTAAATTACGAAAGCATAAAGATACTTCTTTTCAATTACGAATTACGAATTACGGAAATTTCGAGTTCCTCTGCCAGTTCGCTTATTACCTTATCAGCATCAAGAAAGTACTCAGGATAATTTCCCATTATGGCGTCTCTGCGCCTCACTTCCTGCATTTGCCATTCAGATACAGACGGGTCATTCGAGTCCCGCAGGGACGGCACTTTATTAACCGTAGATTTTAATCTACGGACGACACACGACACAGCGGACATCCCACCCAAGTCCCGCAGGGACGGCACAGAAAGTGCCGTCCCTGCGGGACGGGGCGTGGGTGTGCGGATGGGTCTGCCCGTATGCTGAAGCATACGGTTAATAAAGTGCTGTCCTTGCAGGACAAACAAGCACATCGCTACTACCGTGTAATTCGTAATTTTTAATTCGTAATTCGTAATTCGATGACGTAATTCGTAATTTTTAATTCGTAATTCGATGACGTGCCATTTCAAAGAGGAGCACTGCGGCAGCGGCTGACACATTGAGTGAAGATATTTTCCCATGCAGGGGAATTTTCACCAACAAGTCGGCTATTCTGAGGTATTCCGGTTCTATTCCTGTGTCTTCGGCGCCAAGCAATAAGGCGGCGGGGCTTGACAAGTCTGCATCGTAATACGCCGTAGCTGCTTTTTCGGTGGCAGCGATTATTTTCAGTCCGCTGTTGCGCAGAAACAGCATGGATGCTTTCAGGTTGTCTGTGCGACAAACTGCCAGATGGTTCAGTGCGCCTGCCGATGTTTTCACGGCGTCGGGGGTAATCATTGCCGTGCCTTTGGTGGACAGGAGCAATGCGTGTGCGCCGGCACATTCAGCCGAACGGGCAATGGCGCCGATATTGCGTGTGTCGGTGATGCCGTCGCAAATGACAATGAAGGGATGGATGCCTTGCTCAAAGAGCGTGGGAATTAAAATTTCCAAACGCGCATATTCCACCGGCGACACGAAAGCAATCACGCCCTGGTGGTTTTTATGTGTCATCCTGTCCAGTTTTTCGGCAGGCACCCATTGCTCCGGAATGTCATGCCGGCGCAGCATGCCTGACAGTTTTCTGGCGCCGTCGCCGTCAAGTCCCCTGCGCAGCAGTACCTTGCTGATCTCGCGACCGGCTTCAATGGCTTCCATCACCGGATGCAAGCCGAAAATCATTTGTAAGTTGGTGTGATTGTTCATCAGTCTATTTCGTTAAGGCTAAATACTCTACCCTTCCGCCAGCTGTCAATGGCTCGCGCCCAATAACTTGTCTGCGGGTCGCCCCGGCGAAGCACAAAATGGTCGTCGCTGTAAGGGCTTTCTTTTCTGTCGAAGGTGAAAGTGACCGAATTGTTTTGATGTTCGCGCGTGTATTCCCATGTTTCAAAATCGGAACTTTTCAGCACATTGTTGGGCAAGCCGTATACCATGTAAACTACGCCGCGATCGGTCTTCCAGCCTTCTTTCACGTCGGTGAAATATTGATTTGCGTAGCCCATACGGGTATAAAACACGCGAATCAGCATCCGCGCCTTGTCGGTGCTGCCGGTGGCAGCCAGCCAGAAATTGTCCATCATTTTTTTAGGATTTTCTGCTTCCATCAACTTTTGATATTCGGAATGGTTCACTAAATAACGAATCGGTTCCACCAGTTTGGCGGTACGGTTTTCTTTCGGAAAAGCCGTGCCGAAATTCATCAGCAGCAAGCCGTCCTGACGCATGGTGTCTGTTTGAATCAGGTACAGCCCTTCGTAGCCGAACATGAAATTGGTGGTTGGGCTGTAAGGCTGCACCCACACCGAATCGGCTTTGAATTTCAAATCTTCCGCAGAAGCGGTGGACAACGGCGAGGTGGCTATGGCGCCCGATGCTGCCATATACTTGATAAAAATGCGGTCAACAGGTTGTCGTTGATAGATAATCCTGAAAATTTCATTCTCGTTAATCAGATGGTCCAATTTGGGCGAACCGTTGAGGGCTGTCACCCTGAAATTTTGTCCGGAAAATTCGTTGGTTTTGTTCACCGTGATGAATTTGCGGATGGTGTTGCGCCTGAATACGTCGGTCATCTGCACCGACAGCATATAACGGCGTCCTTGCACAGCAGGAAATGTAACAGGAAACACCACCGATTTTTGCGTCTTTTTGATGGGCAAAATGTTGAAAAAAGTGGCGCTGTCGCTGACGATTTTATTGTTTTCCGTTTCGGTGCAGTCATATAATTCATAATGTATCTTCACCTCGGCTCTGGGCACCCGCTCTTCATTGGCTTCGTTCACAATCAATTCGTTCGTATTCAACGATATGAAGAATTGTGATTCTGTTTCCGACAGGTGAAAAACCCCTATGTTCGGGTGCAGCGACGTGGACGCCGGGTTGTATAAGATGGGTTTGTTGACTTTCAGGACGTTTTTGTTCTGCGAATTGCAACCGGACATGACAGCAGCCGCCGAGCATATCAGCAGAATGGCTTGCCCTTTTTTGAACGGTTTTAATATATCCTTTATTCGTATCATATTTTTAAACTGTCTGTAACTTCTATAAACTGTCTATCACCTCTGTGAAGTCTTCGGAGTACACCCCGAGAGATTCGGAGTACACCCGCAGTCGTGCGTATCCAAACATGGGTACCTGTATGTATCCGCGTCCGGTGAAGCGTCCGTTGCTGCCTGTGGCTTCCAGCACCGTAACGGGGAATCCGCCCGCGTCAATCTCGCTGCCCTCCTTGAGTTCTTCCAACGGGCGGCGGTGCAGCCGTTCAGGGTCTGGATTGTAGGCGTCGCGTCCCTGCGTGTCCACGGCACGCACGCGCCATGCGTATTGCATACCCGCCGTCAGCGGAGGGTCGCTTACATTGTACATATACTGCGGCGAACTTTGGGTTACCGTAAATACAGGGCGGGTATTGTTGACTATCTCATTAGGATGATAGCCTGCGG
>JAITTD010000028.1 GCA_031287245.1 Bacteroidales bacterium | reverse complement strand
GGTTATGTAATAATTAACAAGTTTAGTTGATAAGTTATTTGGATAAACCGTTCCAAGCATAAAATCTTTGTTTACCTTTGCATCGGATAAAACGCTATTATGATTCGGATAGGTATTATAGGTACAGATTTTTCGGCTGATTTGCACACAACGGCAATATTGGCAGGCAGCGCTTTTGAGATTGTTGGCTGTTACGATAAAGATAGTCGCAAGTCAATGCTGTTTGCCAGAAAATACCGGTTGATTTCCTATTCATCCTTTGATGCTTTGCTGAATTATGCGGAAGTGATTGATATTGCTTCCGAAACTCCGGATACTTGTTTATTGGCAGAACGGTCGTTGAAAGCATTTAAGCATGTGCTCCTTTCTCATCCACATCTTCTCAGCACGCAAGAGATACGCTATCTGGCAAAATTGGCAGATGAATCGGGTGTTATCCTGCAATTGGGAACAAAATACAATCATTCTCCCGTTGAATGTTTAATCAAGGGTTTGAAGCATGCCCCGCAAACCGTCCAGATAAACCATCTGTTGAATATGGTGAATGGACAAACATCGATACAGTGTTTAAAAAACGAATTGCTCTACGATTTGTTTTTCATGCAGAACCTGCTGAACGCAAACATAGCCAAAATAGACATTACCGGATTGACGGAAGACGAATTTCAAGTGCGCATAGCGTTGGACAACGGTAGTTTGGTTTCGCTCAATTTGAGTTTGGAAGTAGAAGCAAAATCAACGTTGACTTTGCGTTGTTCCTTTCCCGAAATGATTGTGGAAGCAGATGTATTCCGCTCCACTGCAAGCATCAATTACAAAGAATTTGATGTGGTGGACAGTCAGGAACTGGAACCTTACAACGAAAGGAAAATTTGTGTGAATATGCTTGTTGAATTAGCCGTTGCCATTTCAGAGAAATCTTATCTGTATGCGCTAATGAATCCACAGATACAGCATTTTGCTGCTACGGATGTGATTATCAATTATATCAGTCAGGCAAAAACTTTGATTACACCGCCTTCAAACTCATATCGAGACCTTTCACGTGATGAGTGAGAGCGCCTACTGAGATGAAATCCACGCCACAAACGGCATAATCCCGAATATTTTTTAAAGTAATATTGCCGGAAGACTCGGTTTCGTAACGTCCTGCTATCAATTCCACTGCTTGTTTCGTTAGCGAAGTATCAAAATTATCAAGCATGATGCGGTCTATTCGGTTATGTTTGAGAATGCGTTCAATATCACTGATACTGCGGGCTTCTATCTCTATTTTTAGATTTTTCCCTTTTGCGTCAAGGTATTCATGCACGCGGTCAATGGCATTCTCAATGCCTCCGGCAAAGTCGATGTGATTGTCCTTAATCAGAATCATGTCAAAAAGTCCGACACGATGGTTGACTCCACCGCCTATCCGCACTGCTTCCTTGTCTATCAGTCGCATACCTGGTGTGGTTTTGCGGGTATCCAGCAAACGAGCCTTGGTGCCGGCAATGGCTTTTACATATTGGTTGGTTTGCGTGGCAATGCCGCTGGTGTGCTGCATCGTATTCAGCACCAAACGCTCGCATTGCAGGATGGAAATCACTTTTCCTTCCACCGTGAAAACGACATCGCCGGGTTTTACTTCGCTGCCGTCATGAATGAAGGTGGTCATTTTCAAATCCTTGTCGAAACGGTGAAAAATTTGTTCCGCTATTTCTACACCGGCCAAAATGCCTGCTTCTTTGATGAGCAACCGCGCTTTGCCTTGTTGTGCCGTCGGGATACATGACAGGGAGGTATGATCGCCGTCGCCAATGTCTTCGCGAAAGGCTCGATCAATAAATTCAGTAAGATATTGCAAATCAATCATATCAGTCGTTGCTTTCTAAGCGCATCTGGTAAATTTGCTCGTTTTTAATGTATATGGATACCCGATAAGTACCTTTGCTGGTAAATAATTGCCCGATGAAATTGCAATTGGAAAGGTCTTTGCCGCTGGAATGGAGTTCCTTGTACCTAAAACTCGGACCATTGGTTTCAAAAAAAATCTTTAAAATTTTTTCAGCCTGCGCTTTACCATAGACATTTTGATTTTGATTCATCAATAATTCAATAGAACTGTTGAATCGGGTAAAAATTTTTTTTGAGTTACCTGTTTCCAATGCAATCATGATGTCGGAGGGCATTTTGAGATTTTGCGCCTGCACATTGAGTTGGATACATAAAAGCCCAAACATCAGTATTTTAGTGTATTTCATCCGAAGTCTGTTCACACAAATATAATATTTACTGTTATGAGTACAAAAATCGTTCCAAAATGTTCTTTTTCATATTAAAAAGGATAACCGATGCCAAAACTGACGTTAAAAATACGGGGACGGTCGGTGTCGGACAACGAATTGAATATCCATCCGCGACTGCCTGCGGGATCAATTAATTTCATTCCGGTGTCTATGCTGAGGATAAAATAGGTGAAATCGAGCCGGAATCCCAATCCGGCGTCCACTGCCAATTCGCGGTAAAAACGTTTAAACTCAAAATCGGCGCCTGCGCGTTTTTCATCCTTCTGCAAATCCCAAACATTGCCAACATCCACAAATAGAGCGCCTTCTATCACCCACACCAGTTTAAATCGATATTCGATATTGGCTTCCAATTTTACATCTCCCGTATTGTTGGGATAGGCTGAAACAGTAACACTGTCTTTGTAGGATCCGGGTCCCAAACTGCGCATTCGCCATCCGCGCATACTCAAAGTGCCTCCGGAATAGTATTTTTTTTCAAAAGGCATGGCAGCCGTTACAGTTCCGTCCGGCGCCACCACTTTTGAGTTGCCGTAAGGCAGTCCGACGCCGGCAAATAATCGAGTTACCACGTGATTATTGGCGTTGAGGGTTTGGTAATAGCGCAAATCAACATCCACTTTCACAAACTGCGAAAAGGGATTATCAAATATCATATAAGGCGTTGCTGTTTCGGTTTTGTTTTTTTCTTTCAATTTAAAAAAACTGTTGAGCAGCAAACCGGCAGTTTCAAAATTGGAACGGATAAAAAAGAAATTGTCTTTTTTAATGGATGGTAAGTCTCTGGTAAATGTGTAGTTACTCGAAACCACCATGTGTGTCTGGTAACTGTTTTTCAGATAGGGATATTTATTCAGATACTTGGTAAATTCCGAAGACATCTGGTCCAATTGCACATAATTAATTTCAACGGGGCGCACCGTGTGGGAAATGATGCTTGACCCCCGCCAGTTGTAACCTACTGAGGTATTAAAAATAGTACGGGTATATTGTGGTCGTTGCTGATAATTGTACAGTAAGGAGAAAACGGTTTTAGGGCTATATTGCCTTGTGAATCGATGATGTTGAAAGGGAAGCAAAAACTTGGGCAGATTAAGTGTCATCTCCGTTTCAAGTTCCATAGCGTGTTTGAATTTGAATACAGCATTGGTAGCTGAAACTGCTTCAATCGTACCCCGCAAGTGGAAATCGAAGATTTCGGCATGTCCAAAGAGGCTTTTGTTTTGAAACAGCAAATTGACGCCGCCGCCAAAATTTCCGTCAGAGTTAGTTCCTTCTAATTCAGCCGTATAGGAATATTTTTTTAATGGTAATAAGTTTACACGACAATCTAAATCCCGCATCATCAGTCCGTTTTGATCGGGCACTTCTGCAAAATCCGTTGATATTCTGTTAAAATTGCGCAATGATTGCAAATGCTGGTAGGTTTGATCCACATCGGAAAGTTTATACAGGTTGCCGGGGTTGATGTATAACGATTGGGAAATGGTGGATGCTTTCACAGGAAAGTGTTCAGGCATAATGTATTGCACCGAACCCATATTGACGGTATCTGCGATGGGTGTTTTGGCAAAATCAGTCAACAGATTTTGCATACTCAACCCGGCATTGACAGTAAGTGACCGTATCTGATACCGAGGGTAAGATGTTTCTATCAGCCTGTTATCTGTAGTTTGTTCCGTATGCGGACGTACATTCATTTCAATATTAACGGTTTTGTTTTGAAAAGTGGTGTCGGACAGGAAACCGATGTAATCT
The DNA here is from genome assembly GCA_031287245.1 of Bacteroidales bacterium. Taxonomy (GTDB): domain Bacteria; phylum Bacteroidota; class Bacteroidia; order Bacteroidales; family UBA4181; genus JAIRLS01. Next base: position 9,403 of record JAITTD010000028.1, on the reverse strand, counting down.
TTTGAAAAACTGAAATATCCGTTTTCTTTCAGACGTGTTTCCACCCGTTTGCGCTCCTTTTCCAGCACATCGGCATCTAACAGCATGCCGCTGTGCAACAGGGTGTTGACAGTGTCTTTGATAATAAGTCGGGCAATGGCAGTATCCGGAATGGAATAAGAAATTTTATGAACAATATATGGATCGCCGGTTTTAACGCGGTAATAGACATACGCCTTTTTTTTCTTAAAAGCAATACTGTCAGTAACATGAGCATAGTAGTATCCCTGATTGCGCAGACTTAAATTTAACTGGTCGCGGCTTCGGTTGGTGAGTGACTGGCTCCAAATCACCGGCTCCTCTCCGTTTCTCCTCAACCATTTGTTCCATTTGTTATCTTTGTCTAACTTTGACTTGTTATATAGCCACAAATGGAAGCGAAAGCCCAAGATGGTCTTGTTCGGTTTTTGCCGGACAAATGGCGTTAACCGTTCTTTTTTGACATTTTTATTATCGATGGACAATTCATAAGATTGCAACAAATATTCATTTGTAGGAACATATTTTGTTGAATTACATGAATTGAGAAAAATAATGAAAATCAACCAAAACCCTGAATTTTTTACTTTCATCAACAATTATCATTAGTCATGGGCGCTTACTCCCATTCGATGGTAGCAGGCGGTTTTGAACTTATATCATATACAACGCGGTTCACGCCACGTACCTTACGGATGATTTCGTTGGATACGTTTGCCAGAAAATCGTAGGGCAGATGCGCCCAATCGGCAGTCATGGCATCGGTAGAAGTGACAGCCCGCAGTGCTACCGTGCTTTCGTAGGTGCGTTCATCGCCCATCACGCCGACAGACCGCACAGGCAGCAGAATTGCTCCCGCTTGCCACACCTTATCGTACCAATCCCATTCGCGAAGCATCCGTATGTAGATGTCGTCGGCATCCTGCAAAATACGTACCTTTTCCGGCGTGATTTCGCCCAGCACGCGAATACCCAAACCCGGTCCCGGGAAAGGATGACGGTTGATGAGGTGAGGCATCATGCCCAACTCGCGCCCTACGCGGCGAACCTCGTCTTTAAACAGCAATCGCAGCGGTTCCACCAGTTTCATGTTCATTTTGTCAGGCAATCCGCCTACATTGTGATGCGATTTGATGGTGGTGCCCGTAATGGACAGCGATTCGATGATGTCGGGATAGATGGTGCCTTGCCCCAACCATCTGATATTGTCTAATTTACTTGCTTCTTCTTCAAACACATCAATAAAACCTTTGCCGATGATTTTCCGCTTTTGCTCCGGTTCCGTCACTCCTGCCAGCTGTTTGTAAAAACGCTCGCTCGTTTTTACGCCAATAACGTTGAGTCCAAGATGTTCATAATCGTGCAGCACGTTTTCAAATTCGTTTTTTCGCAACAATCCGTGATCAACAAATATGCAGGTCAGGTTTTTACCGATGGCTTTGTTCAGCAGCACCGCGGTGACCGACGAGTCAACACCTCCCGAAAGGGCAAGAATCACTTTGTCGTTACCCAATTGCTCTTTGAGCGTGTTCACAGCCACTTCAATGAATGAGGCGGGCGTCCAGTCTTTTTTCAAGCCGCAAATGTGGACGAAATTCTCTAAAAACAGCATTCCTTCATCGGTGTGGAACACTTCCGGATGAAATTGCACGCCCCACGTGGGTTCTCCGCTTATTTTATATGCTGCAAGAGGGACATCGGCAGTAATGGCAACAGGCTGGAAATTTGCAGGTACCTTCGTGATGGTGTCTCCATGCGACATCCATACCTGAGAAGCAGGTTTGGCGTTCATTAGCAAAGGGTCTGTTTTGTCAACCGGCGTCAACATGGTCCGTCCGTATTCGCGGCTATCGCCTTTTTCTACCACGCCGCCGGACGACCATGCCAAATACTGGGCGCCGTAGCAAATTCCCAATATCGGATATTTGTTCCTGATGCTGCTCAAATCCGGCTTAAAAGCATCTGCATCATTCACTGAAAAAGGGCTGCCTGAAAGGATGACGCCTTTCACCGTCGAATCAGAAGCCGGAAATTTATTGTAGGGCACAATTTCGCAATATACGTTCAATTCCCGCAATCGACGTGCGATGAGTTGCGTTGTCTGAGAGCCAAAATCAAGGATGATTATTTTTTCGTGCATACCATATATTTATATAAAAAGATGCTGACAAAATTAAAGCAATTTCTGTTAAGTGCAATCCATGTTGATAAATTTTATTGTAAGTGTCTATATATTAGCCATATAAAAATGAATGATTTTTGAGGTACTACAAAAAAGAGTGGCATCATCACGATGGCACTCTTCCTAACACAGAAACTAACTACTTAATTATAAACAACTTAAAACTATTAAAATCTACTTTCTATGCTACAAAAGTAAACAATTATTTCTATTTTCACAATAAAAATTCAGTGTTTTCTTTTTTAATGTCTTTACCCGTTAATAATCAGCAGGTTTTAAATGCGTTTTTTTTAAGCCGTTCCATTTCCGGGCACGATGAAAAGATAAATTCATTTTTTGATGTTTTGTATTGATAAATTCAATATTTTTGATGGATTTTTTAAGCCTGATTTTGCAAAATGGATAATGTATTTATAAATAGAGAATTAAGTTGGTTATCGTTCAATGAGCGTGTTTTACAGGAAGCGTCAGACTCAACAGTTCCGTTGGTTGAGCGCATGAAGTTCCTTGGCATTTTTTCCAACAACATGGATGAATTTTTCAAAGTGCGCGTTGCCACCATTAAGCGGATGATTGATTTAAAACTGGATTCAAAACTTTTGGGCGAGAAACCGGCAAAACTCATCCAGCAGGTGCAGTATAAGGTGATGCGGCTTCAAGCCAAATCGCAACTGATTTATCGCGAAATATTGAAAGCGCTGGAACAGCAGGATATATTTATTGTTGACGAAACCCAATTATCAGCCGAACAACAGCGTTTTGTGTATAAGTATTTCGCCGAGAAGGTATTATCGGCTATTTCGCCCATTATGCTACGCAATGTCGATAAATTTCCATACCTTGAAGACCGCGCCATATACTTGGCGTGTAAGCTCACCTGCGCCAATAAGAGCATTGAATATGCCATTGTAGATATTCCGACACAGGTGTTGCCCCGTTTTGTTCAATTGCCTGCCATTGACAACAAAAAATACATCATATTGCTTGATGATATTATCCGCTTCAATATCAGAGAGGTATTCGCGATTTTTCAATACAAAAAATACGAAACCTATACCATTAAATTAACGCGCGATGCAGAACTTGATTTGGACAACGATTTGACAGAGAGTTTCTTGGAGAAAATATCCAAAAGCGTTAAACGCCGCCGCACCGGACAACCTGTACGTTTTGTTTACGACAGGCATATTCCGAAAGATTTGCTGCAATATTTAATAGGACACCTCGAATTGAGCAATGATGATAACCTGATTCCGGGCGGGCGGTACCACAATTTTAAGGATTTCATTAAATTTCCGAATGTGGGTGGGCAGGCATTGGAATTTACGCCGCTGTTGCCGCTGAACCATCCTGCCATCCACCGCGGAAGTAGTATCATGCAAACTATTGACGAACAGGATGTTCTGTTGCATTTTCCTTATCAGAAATTTTCTGATTACATCAATCTGTTGCGCGAAGCTGCCATCGATCCAACCGTGAAGAAAATCAAAATTACACTCTACCGGGTTGCGAACAACTCGCAAGTAATCAGCGCATTGATGAATGCGGTGCAAAATGGGAAAGAAGTCACAGTAGTCATTGAATTGCAGGCTCGTTTTGATGAAAATTCCAACATCTATTGGGCGAGGAAGTTGGAAGAAATCGGCGCAAAGGTGCTTTTTGGCATTCCCGGACTGAAAGTGCACAGCAAACTAACCCTGATAACCAAGTCGATCGGTAAACAAATCCGGCATTATTCTGTGGTGGGCACAGGCAATTTCCACGAGGGCAATGCCACCGCTTACACCGATCTCATCCTGTTCACCGCCAACCAGCCTATTGGACGGGAAGTAGAGAAACTTTTCGACTATTTTGAAAATCCATTCAAATATCCTGTTTTCAAGCACTTAGTGGTTTCCCCGCAATTTATGCGGAAAAAAATCAATCACTTGATTGACATTGAAATAGCCAATGCCAGAGCCGGAAAGCAAGCATGGATCATGGTTAAAATCAATAATTTGGCGGACAGAGAGGTCATAGCCAAACTTTATCAGGCAAACAATGCTGGTGTAAAAATACGAATGGTGGTGCGCGGCATTTGTTCCCTGATTCCCGATCAAAAAGACATGAGTGACAATATTGAAGCCGTAAGCATTGTGGGGAGGTATTTGGAACATTCGAGAATCCTCATATTTTGCAATGGTGGAGATGAAAAATACTATATTTCATCGGCAGACTGGATGTCGCGCAATCTGAATGCAAGAATAGAAATAGCCATGCCGATATATGATCCTGAAATTCAAAAAGAGTTGAAATTCATCATCGAAACGCTGTTGAAGGACAATGTAAAGGCGCGTGTGCTGGACGTCAAACAGGATAATCGCCACATACGGAATCAGTATCCGCAGTTGTCGTCGCAAATGTTCCTGTACGAACATTATCTCCAATTGTTAAATCAATCATCATAATATTTTTAAAAATAGGACGTTTATAATGTAATCATGAATATAAAATTGTTGATTTTACTGTTTTTCGTTCCGTTATTCGCTTCTGCTCAGGAGGAAGTGGAAAAGAAAATCGGCAACTGCTCGTTCAGATATGGTGAACAGTTGACTTTTCGGATTCATTACGGATTCATCACAGGTGGCGAAGCCATTATATCTTCCGAAAAAACATGGCTTAACGGCAACGAGGTTTTTCATGCCAAACTGGCAGGCAAAACCGCCGGACTGATTGACAAAATTTACGCAGTTCACGACATCTACGAAAGTTATTTTGGCTTAGACAGCAATCTTCCCACCAAGGCTGTCCGAAATATCAAAGAAGGCAATTACCGTTTTTACGATGAAGTCACTTTTGACCACAAGGAATGGTATATCGAAAGCCAGCGGAAAGGCAAAGTGAAGGTGCCTGAAAACACGCTGGACATGGTTTCGGTGTTGTATTATCTGCGAAGGATGGACATGAATACGCTAAAAGAGAATGATTTCGTCCGTTTTGACACTTATTTTGGCGATGGAATGTTTCCTTTTTATGTGGTTTACAAGGGAAAAGAAACCATTTCCATCAGTTCCGGAAAATACAAATGCTTCAAATTTGTGCCCATCGTAGAACCCGGGCGAATATTTGCCAACAAAGATGATATGACTATCTGGTTTTCAGACGATATGAACAAAATTCCGATCAGTATCAAATTCGATATTTTGGTCGGTTCATTCCGCTGCGATTTGACAAAATCAGAAAATCTTAAATATCCGTTCACCGCAAAGATAAAATAGGCACGAAATTTGTAGTATTTTTAATAAAGTATGTAGAACTTTAAATTTATATAGCACAATGAAAAAATTATTTTTAGTAGTAGCACTATGTTGCGCAGGGCTTGTACAGGGATGGTCACAAAATCCGGAACCGGCAAAAGCAGAAAATCCCAATGCGCCTGAAATTACATTCGATGAATTAATCCATGACTTCGGAACGCTTGTGTTAAACAGCAAGGCAGAAACCGAATTTATCTTTACCAACACAGGCAAGGAACCGTTGACCATTACTCAATGTTCGGCAAGTTGTGGTTGCACAGCGCCTTCATGGTCAAAAGAACCGGTTAAACCGGGTGAAAAAGGCTCCATTAAAGTGGTGTACAAAAACACCAATTATGCCGCACCATTCTCCAAAATAGTGACCGTTACATCCAATGCCAAAACAAGCAAGGTGATTCTAACTATCAAAGGCACAGTGGTGCAGGGACAAAAGGCAGAATAAAACCAATCTGCATTTTCTCTCACCCAGCGGCTCAAAGTCCGCTCCGCGCGGCTAAACTCTGCGCCGATTTTCACTTTTTCGCTCACCGGCACTGTACGGGATGAGGTCTTTGTTATTGTTCCTCATTAAAATTTTTTATGCGTTTGCCCCTGATTTTAATGCGTTGCCCCTGTCTTACAAATTTTAATGCGTTGCCCCTGTTATTCGTCCGTATTATTCTAATTTCTGCGAAATTTTTTGTACTTTTGTAGGCGGAAATAAAAAAGATATGGAGCATAACATTAAGAAAGTCATAGTATTAGGGTCTGGTGCGTTAAAAATCGGCGAGGCGGGTGAGTTTGACTATTCCGGTTCGCAAGCCTTGAAAGCGATGCGCGAAGAGGGCGTGTTTACGGTGCTGATAAATCCGAACATAGCCACGGTACAAACCACAGAAGGCATTGCTGATAAGATTTATTTTCTGCCGGTGACGCCTTTTTTTGTGGAAAAAGTGATTCAGCGCGAGCAACCCGATGGTGTGCTGCTGGCTTTCGGCGGACAAACCGCGCTCAACTGTGGCATTGCCCTGTTTAAAGCCGGTATTTTCGAAAAATACAACGTCCGCGTGCTGGGTACGCCCATTCAAGCGATTATGGATACCGAAGACCGCGAATTGTTTGTCCACAAACTTGACCAGATTGACGTAAAAACGCCGCGCAGCGTGGCGGTGGAAAGCATAGAGGCAGCCGAAAAAGCCGCCGAAAAACTCGGATTCCCGATTATCGTCCGCGCCGCTTATGCGCTGGGCGGCTTGGGCAGCGGGTTTTGCACTAATATGGACGAACTCCGCACCCTGGTGGCGAGTTCGTTCACCTATTCCTCGCAGGTGTTGGTGGAAGAATCGCTCAAAGGCTGGAAAGAGGTGGAATACGAGGTGGTGCGCGACAAGTACAACAACTGCATCACGGTGTGCAACATGGAAAATTTCGACCCGCTGGGCATTCACACCGGCGAAAGCATTGTGGTAGCGCCCATTCAAACCATGAACAACCGCGAAGTACAGAAACTGCGCGAGTTAGCCATCAAAATTATCCGGCACATCGGCGTGGTGGGCGAGTGCAATGTGCAGTATGCGTTGGATCCGTTTTCCGAAGATTATCGTGTGATTGAAGTGAATGCGCGTCTTTCGCGTTCCAGCGCCCTTGCTTCAAAAGCGACAGGCTATCCGCTGGCGTTCGTGGCAGCGAAATTGGCGCTGGGCTACGGTCTGCACGAACTGAAAAACTCCATCACGAAAGTGACTTCGGCGTTTTTCGAGCCGTCCATTGACTATATCGTGTGCAAAATACCGCGCTGGGACATGAACAAATTTCAGGGCGTTTCCAAAGAAATCGGCTCGTCGATGAAAAGTGTCGGCGAGGTGATGGCTATTGGGCGCACCTTTGAAGAATCCGTGCAGAAAGGCTTGCGAATGATTGGGCAGGGAATGCACGGCTTTGTGGGCAACCGCGACCTCACTTTCGAAAATATCGAAAAGGAACTGACCAACCCTACCGATATGCGTATCTTTGTGATTAGCAAAGCATTCGACAAGGGTTACACCATTGACCAAATCCACGACCTGACCAAAATAGACAAATGGTTTCTGTATAAATTGCTGAATATCCATCAGTTGAAGGGCGAACTGTCCCAATACAATAAAATAGAGGAATTGCCTGCCGATTTGCTTTTGGCTGCGAAGAGACAGGGCTATTCGGACTTCCAGATAGCGCGTTATGTCTGCAAAGACGACCACACGATTGACGAAAATCTGCTGAATGTGCGGGCATATCGCAAAAAAATGGGCGTAGTGCCTTATGTGAAGCAAATAGACACGCTGGCGGGCGAATTTCCGGCGCAGACCAACTATCTGTACCTCACCTACCACGGCGTGGAGCACGATGTGGCGTTTGAACGCGACAACCGCTCGGTGGTGGTGCTCGGTTCGGGCGCATACCGCATCGGCAGTTCGGTGGAGTTCGACTGGTGTAGCGTCAATGCCATCAACACCATACGAAACGAGGGCTTCCGCTCAATTATGATTAATTACAATCCCGAAACGGTCAGCACCGACTACGATTCGTGCGACAAACTGTATTTCGACGAACTGACGCTGGAACGGGTGTTGGATATTCTTGATTTGGAGGCGCCCAAAGGAGTGATTATCTCTACCGGCGGGCAGATTCCAAACAATTTAGCCGTTCGTTTGGACGAACAGCACGTGCCGATTTTGGGCACCTCGCCTGCATCCATCGACCGTGCGGAAGACCGCCACAAATTCTCAATGATGTGCGACGAACAAGGCATTGACCAACCCAAATGGCGGGAATTGTCCACTATGGACGACATTTACAAGTTTGCCGACGAGGTGGGCTTTCCGTTGCTGATACGTCCCTCGTATGTGCTGTCGGGTGCGGCAATGAACGTGGTGTCCAATCGTGACGAGTTGCGCGACTACCTTGTGCTGGCATCCAACGTGTCCAAGCAGCATCCTGTGGTGGTGACAGAGTTTCTGGAAAACGCCAAAGAGATTGAAATGGACGCAGTGGCTGCCCAAGGCGAACTCATCGCGTATGCCATTTCAGAACACGTGGAATTTGCCGGTGTTCACAGCGGCGATGCCACCATCGTATTTCCCCCGCAAAAAATCTATTTTGAAACCGTTCGCCGCATCAAGCGGATTACCCGCAAGATTGCCAAAGAGTTGAACATCTCAGGTCCGTTCAACATTCAGTTCTTGGCTAAGGACAACGATATCAAGGTGATAGAATGTAATCTGCGGGCTTCGCGAAGTATGCCTTTTGTGTCGAAAGTACTGAAAACAAACCTGATAGAGATAGCCACCCGCATCATGCTTGGAATACCGGTCAAGCCGTTGGACAAATCGACTTTCGACCTGGATTACATTGGCATCAAGGCATCGCAGTTTTCCTTTCAGCGTCTGCTGAAAGCCGACCCTGTGCTGGGCGTGGAGATGGCTTCTACCGGTGAAGTGGGCTGCATTGGCGACGATTATTACGAAACGCTGCTCAAATCCATGCTCTCGGTGGGACAACGCATTCCCGAAAAAAACATCCTGCTGTCCACCGGCACCATGCGCGACAAGGTGGAATTGCTGATTCCCGCCCGCCTGTTGGTGGAAAAAGGCTACAAACTGTTTGCCACCAGAGGCACAGCCAAGTTTTTGGTGGAGAGCGGTGTAGAAGCGACGCCGCTGGCGTGGCCCGACGAAGACCAGCACCCGAATGTACTGGACTATCTGAAAAACAAGAAAATTGACATGGTCATCAACATCCCGAAAAACTTGTCGAAGACCGAGTTGAACAACGATTACACCATTCGCCGCGGCGCGGTGGACTTCAACATTCCGCTCATCACCAACGCTCGTTTGGCAAGCGCATTCCTGACCGCCATCTGCAAAAACAGCCTCGACGACATTAAAATCAA
>JAITTD010000310.1 GCA_031287245.1 Bacteroidales bacterium | reverse complement strand
GTTGTACTTTTGCACCATCAAAAATTCATTGTGAGACAGCAAAGAATCACAATTGAATCACAAAGAATAGTGTAAAATTTTTTAAATCAAATTAATATGAATAGAGTAAAATCGTTAGTAAATCGGGCGAAAGCCCAATTGTCAAGAACAAAGGCGAACGCCCCATTGTCAACTGTCAATTATCCATTGTCAATTATTTTAGCAGCGCTAATGATGTTTGGCGGCTGCAGGAAAGACAAGGACGAGGCGCCCTCGTTAAGTATCAACCCTTCGCAGACCGAAGTGAAGTTCAAAGCGGACGGCTCGGCTGACGGCAACGCCACGTTCGTAGTGACCACCAATCAAGACACGTGGAAAGCAGAAAGCAGCCAAGCGTGGTTGACCGTGAACAAAACCGCCACAGGTTTTGCGCTCGTGGCAGCGGCAAACACTGCCACCACCGCGCCCGCGGCGGCAACAGTTACCGTAACGGCAGGCACGGCTACGCCCGTCACGCTATCCGTAACGCAGGCAGCCGCTGCTCCCGTGCTGAGCCTCGACCATTCGAGCGCCATCGCCTTTGCAGCCGACGGCACAACGGGCAACGCTGTGTTTGTGGTAACAAGCAACACTGCGTGGGATGCCGTTTCCAGCCAAGCGTGGCTGACCGTGAACAAAACCGCCGCAGGCTTCACGCTCGTAGCAGCGGCAGCCAAAACCGACCCTGCACCTGCAACTGTTACCGTGAGCGCAAGTGGAGTTGAAAATGTTGTGATTCACGTTACGCAGGAAGGGTATGGTGTACTGATAAACGGCGTTATTTGGGCAAGATACAATGTAGATGCCCCCAAGACCTTTACCGCCACGCCCGAAGCCTACGGCAAGTTCTACCAGTGGAATCGCGCCACAGCGTGGAACACTACCGACGAAACTGTAACCGGTTGGGATACCACTGTCCCTGACGGTAGCAGTTGGGCGGCTGATATTTGCCCTACCGGTTGGCGGCTTCCTACAACGGAAGAACAGCGTACTCTGGTAGACGCCACAAAAGTAACCAACAAATGGGAAACACAAAATGGCGTAACGGGACGGTTATTTACCGACATTGCCACTACTGCCACTCTTTTCCTGCCCGCGGCAGGCTACCGCTACCGCAGCGACGGTAGACTGAGCAGCGCAGACACGTACGGCGACTATTGGAGCAGTACGGCGGATGGTGCGACGAACGCCTACTACCTGGACTTCAGCAGCGGCTACGCCGACTGGTACTACGGCTACCGCAGTTTCGGCTTCTCCGTTCGCTGTGTGGCAGAATAGGTTAGGAATTTAGAAATGGTGAGACAATAGTGAGACAGTAGTGAGAAATGGTGAGACAGTAGTGAGACAGTAGTGAGAAATGGTGAGACAGTAGTGAGACAATTGTATCACTATGTCTCACTACTGAATCACAACTGAATCACAACCGAATCACTACTGAATCACAACCGAATCACAATATATTCAGCACCTGCTCTTTTACCTTTTCCAGTTCGTCTTTCATGCGGATTACGATTTGTTGCATTTCGGCGTTATTGGCTTTCGATCCGAGGGTGTTGATTTCTCGCCCTATTTCCTGTGCCACAAAGCCGAGTTTTTTGCCCACGCCATCTTCTTCGTTCATGGTGGCAAGAAAGTACTTGCAATGATTGCGCAGGCGTACTTTTTCCTCGTTAATATCAAACTTTTCGAGATAATAAATCAACTCTTGCTCAAAGCGATTCCGGTCAATCGTGTTTTCGCCCACGTATTCCGCCAAATTTTGAAGCAGGCGCGTCTTAATGATTTCCAAACGTTGCGATTCGAATTTTTCCAAATCAACAATGTACGATTCGATAAGTTGTATGCGGTTGCTGACATCTTTGGCAAGCGCATTCCCTTCCTGTGTCCTGAATTGATTGACATGGCTCAGCGCTTCCCGCAAACAACGCGATAACAAAAGCCACGCATTCTCATCAGGGACGTCCTGCGATATTTTCAGCACATCCGGCAGTCGGAGAATAGTATCCATGATATTTTCGGACACAGGCAACTTGTTCCGGCTTGCTATATCGATTATTTGAGAATAATAACTCATCATTACCGTTTCGTCAAAAAGGGAAGAATTGCTTTCAATTTTCTCTTCCACAGTCACAGACAACTCTATTTTGCCGCGTTGCAGTGAAGATGTCAATTCATTGCGCAAATCCAACTCCTTATCTCTGAACATATTGGGCAGTTTCAAACTCAAATCAACTCCCTTACTGTTCAAAGTTTTGATTTCAACGAGCAACTTGCGTTTGTTATCCGCACTTTCGGCTTTCCCGTAGCCGGTCATGGATTTTATTCTCATATTCTTATTGTTAAGGACGATTATGATTTGCAAAAATACGTAAAATAATAATACATGGGTTGTTATTTTTAAAAGATTTTGTAACGGGCTATTTTTCAGGCTGTTTAACCATTGCAAAAATCACTGTAAATGTTAAAAAACAGGCTAAAATGTTAAAAAATCTAAATTTTTTTCTTGCGGAAATAAAAAAAGTCGTAACATTGTGCATATTTTTAAACGAAGCCAAAATGAAAAGACGCGACTTTATATCTAAGAGTGTAGGTGCCGGAGTAGTTGCCGGTACCGGTTTTTCCTTGCTTTCACTTGATGAAGCCTTTGGAAACAGTATATCTAACTCACAGGCAGCCTACGATTTGATAGCGCTCATGGGGGGAGAGGCAGCAGAGATGTTTGAAAAAGGCATTGCTGCCTTGGGCGGAATGTCCAAATTCGTGCAGAAAGGACAAACCGTAGTGGTGAAGCCCAATATCGGATGGGATCGTACGCCTGAGTTTGGCGCCAATACCACGCCCGAACTGATTGCCAAAATCGTGGAACACTGTCTGAAAGCAGGCGCCAAAGACGTATTCGTTTTCGACCATACCTGCGACAACTGGCAAAAAGCATACAACACGAGCGGCATTGAGAAAGCCGCCAAAGCCGCCGGCGCTAAGATAGTGCCCGGCAATGACGAGAACGCCTACAAAGCGGTAACAGTGCCGGGTGGCAAAAGCCTCAAAAACGCCAAAGTGCACGAAGTGTTGCTGAACAGTGACGTATTTATTAATGTACCCGTTTTGAAACACCATGACGGCGCAGGTGTGTCCTTCGCCATGAAAAACCTGATGGGCATCGTTTGGGATCGCGGCTACTGGCATCGCAATGATTTGCAGCAATGTATCGCCGATATGGTGACTTACCGCAAGCCCGATTTGAACATCATCGACGGCTATCGTGTGATGAAGAAAAACGGTCCCAAGGGCGTGTCTGTCAGCAATGTATCCATTGAAAAGGCACAGATTATCTCTACAGACATTGTTGCCGCCGATGCTGCTGCCGCCAAAATCTTCGGCAAAAGCCCCGAAACCATTGGACACATCAAGATTGCAGGCGAAATGGGGCTTGGACAGATTGATTTGACCAAGTTGAACGTCAACCGCATCAAAATAAGTTGACATCCTCCGAATAACCTCACCTAAAACCATCCCTCATGCAAGCGTACCTCAAACCGGTTCGTATCGTTATTTCTATTGTAACCTTGCTTGTGATTGGGTTTCTGTTTCTTGATTTCAGCAACTCAGTGCCGGTCACATGGTTTCGCGACATCCTTTGGTTACAGTTTGTGCCGTCGCTGTTAAGTTTTTTGAGCACGTTGGGCAACGGTTTGATTCTGTCTGCCTGTGGCTTCGTTGCCATTCTGCTGCTCACGCTGCTTTTTGGCAGGGTATATTGTTCCTACATCTGCCCTTTGGGCGTTTTTCAAGACATTATAATATGGATAAGCAGAAAATTCAAAAAGAAAGCCAAAGCACACTACCGATTTACTCCGCCCAAAACATGGTTGCGTTATGGTATATTAATTATTGTATGCCTGTCACTTTTTACGGGAAGCATTTTTTTAGTGGAAATACTGGATCCGTACAGCAATTTCGGGCGTTTTATGTCCGATTTTTTCCGCCCTGTGTATGTCTTGGGCAACAACTTGTTGGCAAACATCCTGCAAAAGATGGGCTTCTATGTGCTTTATCCCGTAAAAATAGCCATTGGAGACCCTTATGCATTAGTCGTTCCTGCATTTCTCCTGTTATTGGTGCTTTGGTGTGCCATCCGCAAGGGACGCCTTTATTGTAATGCGTTTTGTCCGGTTGGCACACTGCTCGGATTAGTGTCTTATGGCTCATTGTTCAAAATCAGAATCAAAAAATCCGCTTGCACACAGTGCGGAAAGTGTATGTTCGTCTGCAAATCGCACTGTATTGACGTGAAACAGCAGCGAATTGATTTCAGCCGTTGCACAGGCTGCGCCGACTGCATCAATGTATGCGACCGGAACGGTATTCGCTACTCTTTGGTGTCCGATAAGGCTAAAAAAGTGACGCCCGACAAATCAAAGCGGCGATTTCTTTTCGGAAGCCTGATGTTCATTGGCGTACTCAGTGGATTATCTGTAAAATCCCTTGCAAAAAACGCCAAAACAAGCGATGACGGAGCGATTGAACCGGAACACAACAACGGACACGAAGACGCCATGAAGGAAAATCAGGTATGTCCCCCCGGATCACAGAGTATTCACCATTTTACGGGAGCCTGCACCGCTTGTCATCTTTGCGTGAGCGCCTGCCCGACCGGAGTGTTGAAGCCATCGCTGTTTGAATGGGGCTTTTTCGGTATGTTGCAGCCCTACATGGACTATCACGCCAGTTTTTGCAACTACGAATGTACCAAATGCTCCGATGTGTGCCCCACCAAAGCCATTCAGCCTTTTGTACCCCAAGAGGAAGACGCACAAACGCATTTGCAAAAATCGTTGGAAGAATGTACACCCGAAGAATCGGAACTTCTGAAATCGCGGCTGAAAACAGGCATTCAGATAGGTACCGTCCGCTTCATCAAGAACAATTGCATCGTTTATACCGAGGAAACGTCCTGCGGTTCGTGCTCGGAACATTGCCCCACGAAAGCCGTCAGAATGGTGCCCTACAAGGGCGAACTGACCCTTCCGCAGGTGGATACCAGTATTTGTGTCGGTTGCGGCGCTTGCGAGTACGCTTGTCCGGTGAAACCGAACAAAGCCATCATCGTTGACGGCTGTAAAGTGCATCAAGTGGCACAAAAACCACCTGAGGATACGATTGAAGAGCAACCGTTGGAAGAATTTCCATTCTGAATGATGGCGATTGCCGTAAAAATTAAAACGCTGATAATCTGACAAATGAAAATAAATTTCCCATTTTTCTCCCATAAAAAGATAATTTAAGTTTGGAGAATACAAGAAAAAAGCGTTCCTTTGCATCTTGAATTTATATGTAATCTTTTATTTATTAATTTAAAAAATAGAAAAGTATGTCTGATATTGCATCAAGAGTAAAAGCAATTATTGTGGATAAGTTAGGAGTTGATGAAAATGAAGTTACTCCGGAAGCAAGTTTTACCAATGACTTGGGAGCAGATTCTCTCGACACTGTTGAGTTAATCATGGAGTTTGAAAAAGAATTTGGCATCGGTATTCCTGATGATCAAGCAGAGAGTATTGCTACAGTATCTGCCGCCATCAAATACATCGAAGACAGCGTTAAGAAATAAGTATCCGTTTAATTTATGCAATTAAAACGAGTCGTAGTAACCGGGATCGGAGCGCTAACTCCCATAGGCAATAATATTTCAGAATACTGGAACAGCCTTGCCAATGGTGTAAGTGGCTCCGACTTGATTACACGTTTTGATGCGTCTAAGTTCAAAACCAGGTTCGCTTGTGAAGTAAAGAATTTTGATCCTGCCGCTATTTTCGACAGAAAAGAAATCAAGAAATACGATTTATATACTCAATTTGCGTTAGTTGCGGCTACAGAAGCCATTACAAATTCGGGGATGGATCTGGAAAAAACAGATTTAGAGCGGGTAGGTGTAATCTGGGCATCGGGCATTGGCGGTATTTCTACCTTTGCCGAAGAATTGCGGGAATTTTACAAAGGCGATGGAACCCCTCGTTTCAATCCCTTTTTCATTCCCAAAATGATTTCCGATATAGCCGCAGGACAAATATCCATCAAATTCGGAT
This sequence comes from Bacteroidales bacterium, assembly GCA_031287245.1. Classification (GTDB taxonomy): domain Bacteria; phylum Bacteroidota; class Bacteroidia; order Bacteroidales; family UBA4181; genus JAIRLS01. Next base: position 12,527 of record JAITTD010000310.1, on the reverse strand, counting down.
TAAAAGGTCCGAATTACGCAACCGTTTCGGCTTGCGCCTCTTCTTCCAACGCTATTATTGACGCTTTTACGTACATCAGGTTGGGCAAAGCCGATGCTTTTGTCGCCGGAGGTTCGGAAGCGGCTATCAACGAAAGCGGCGTGGGAGGATTCAACTCCATGCAGGCGCTGTCCACCAACAACGACCATTTCCAAACTGCCTCGCGTCCCTTTGATAAGGACAGAGATGGTTTTGTGATTGGCGAAGGCGCCGGAGGATTGATTCTCGAAGAATACGAACACGCGGTCAAACGTGGTGCACATATTTATGCAGAAGTAACAGGCGGCGGTATGTCTGCCGACGCTTACCATCTGACAGCCTCGCATCCCGAAGGAGACGGAGCATTTCGTGCCATGAGGGCAGCATTGGAAGATGCAGAGATTGTGCCGGAACAGATTGATTACATCAATGTTCACGGAACATCCACTCCTGTGGGCGACCCATCCGAAACGAAAGCCATTCTGCGCCTGTTTGGTGATCATGCTTACAAATTGAATATCAGTTCAACCAAGTCCATGACAGGCCATCTGTTAGGAGCAGCAGGAGCGATAGAGGCTATTGCATCGGTTTTGGCAATGGAAAACGACCTTGTGCCTCCTACCATCAACCATTTTACTGATGATCCGGCAATAGACGGTAAATTGAATCTGACTTTCAACAAGGCACAAAAACGTATCATCCGGTATGCCATCAGCAATACTTTCGGATTTGGCGGTCATAACACATCAGTTGTTTTAAAAAATGTTCGCCAATAATTTTGGGCTTTTTCACAAAAAAACACAGCCTCATACCCCAAAAGACAAAGCGTTTTCCCTTTTCCTGAAAAACCAAATCCAAATTGTGCCTGACAATCCGGAATTGTTTGAATTGGCTTTTCTCCACAGGTCGGCATCGGTTATCTTGTCGGACGGCACGCTCGTGAACAACGAGCGCTTGGAATATTTGGGCGATGCCATTATTGACGCCATTGTTGCAGATTATATTTTCCACAAATTTCCCAAAGAAAAGGAAGGATTTCTCACCAAATTGAGGTCGAAAATTGTGAACCGCGAACATTTGAACGGCATAGCCGTGGCGATGGGGCTTGAACAGGCAATAGTGATAGCGCAAAGCACCCAGAAAAAACGTATTTGCGGCAATGTGATGGAAGCGATGATAGGCGCCTTGTATCTTGACGCCGGCTACGACTTCACAAAAAAATATATGGTTGAGCGGGTGCTGACCCAACACATTGACATAGCCAAACTTGCCCAGAGTGAAACCGATTTTAAAAGCCGTTTCATGGAATGGGGACAAAAATACCATCTGCAAATATCGTTCAAGACGCTTACCGATGATATGAATGCAGCGGAATTTGTGGTACATGCTTTTGTCAACAACATTCCGATGTCGCATGGAAAGGGGAAGTCCAAAAAGAATGCGGAACAGGAGGCCTCGCAGAATGCACTTGCCCACATCCATTCTCCCGAATTTTCCATCAAGGATTTTTTAAACTTCGTGTCGCACAAACCAACTAAACCGGCACAGCATGAAGCCTAAGTCTGTTTACAAACTTAGCCTTTCGCCGGAAAAACTTTCCTTTACCCTGATAGGCATTTCGTCCCATGAAAATGAATATCGACTGGCGTGGAGCCTGAACAATTTTTTGGAACTGAAATTTACGCAAACAGAACCTTTAATGGGAACAGCCGGAGAATTTATGCGCTACATCCACCAAGGCACCGATGAACAGACAGTCTGGCTGATTTCCAATCGCTGCGACAACGCCTATCTGCTCAACAAATACAAAAACTTCGATTTTCTCCTGAAATTTGAACGGGAATTAGACGCCTCTGAACTTACCCAATGGCTGCAAAAACTGAAAGGCGTAGCGCTGGTATCCGCGATACTGCAAATTCCTGTTGACAAAACCGTCCTGACTAAGATATCTGTTCCATAATAAATTTTGACCATAGAGACGTTATCACAGGCGAACCAGCGATTTTCGTTTCACGGATGAACGGAAAAAAACGTCATTCCAACTGGTCATGTCTCCATTCTTTTATTACTAAATGTTTTTTTGTAAAACAATGATCGTTTGCAAAAAAAAGAAAAAATATTTTTTTTTGATGAAAGTTGGCAGACACTGATTTTAGAATTGTGAATAATTCAAATGAAGACAGACTTTGGGCATTCTCTTTTAGAGATGAAACCCATAATGGTCAACATAAAAAATGTATTGCATTGATAATTAATAAGTTTTGTGATTTTTCTTCCCCGTCAACAAACTGACTGCTACAACCGTAATAATGGACAGCGGCAGCGAAAACACTATTTGGTCAATGGCAAACCATGGGTAGGTTTCTATCAGCACTTCTTTGCCGAACAGCGCCTTGCACAGTCCAATGGGCGCTGCTTCTGCCTTGTGCATGAACACCATGATGAACAGACTGGACAACAATCCCACCCACATGCTCGCCAAAGCGCCCTGTTTGGTCGCTTTTTTCCAGTACAGCGAACACCAATATGCCGGCAGAAAAGTAACCGCACACACGCCCATAAACAAAGCCGTGCCTCGAGCAATAATATTCGCGCTTAGCACGTAACAGATGGCGTAACTGAACAGGATGGAACACATCACGCCAAAGCGAACGCCCAGCGATGACGTGGGATTGTCTCTTCTGCCCAGTTGTGGGAACATATCCGCCCCGAAAGAGGCGCCCATGGTGTGGAAATGCGAACTTAAAGTGGACATACTTGCCGACAGCACGCAAAGCATAAAGACGGCGACAAACCATTCGGGCATGGCGCGATGGATGAACATGGGAATAATTTTGTCCAAGTCGGTGGTCATTTGTGAGGCAATGAGACCGTCTGTTTTCAGGAAATACAAATTGATCAGCGGTCCGATATGATACACCGTTCCGACTGTAATGAAGATGAAAAGGCAACCGACCAAAACACCGCGGTTCAACTGTTTGGTACTGTCCACCATCATGAAACGGACTGCTAATTGCGGTTGTGCCAAACAGCCGATACCCACGCCCAGAATGAGCGAAGTGACTAAGGTAAACCACAGGGGCGAACCGCTTACCGGCATTGCCGTCCACCCTTGGTGCCCTATTTCCTTGAATTTTTCGGGAACTAAAGAAGCGATATTCGTCAATTCGTGATTGGCTTCCGTGAATCCCATGCCCAAAGTCTGGTAAAACCGGAAAAGCAGAAAAAGCATACAGGCAACCATGATAACTGCCTGTAGAGCATCGGTATAAAGCACCCCTTTGATTCCGCCGGGGATGACATAAGCCGCTACAATCAGTGTGAATATAAGCAAGGCTACATCGTAATTGACATGGAACATTTCTTCCAAAAAGACTGCGCCGCCTTTCATCACAACCGCCGCATAAAGGGGCATTCCGATGAAAATTACGGCTGCTACAAATATTTGAATCGTTCGGGACCCGTAGTGCGCACCCAGCAATTGGGAAAAGGTATGCGCATTATGGGTGACGCCCAATTTGCGCGTTCGCCGACCGAAAAAGATAAAGGCGACGATCACGCCTACCAACATATTGAGCAGGCAAAGCCATTGGATGCCCATGCCGTAGAACGCTGCAAACCCGCCGAATCCGACAATTGCCGAGGTGGATATAAACGTGGCGCCGTAGGACAACGCCATAATGATGGGATTTGTTTTGCGTCCGCCCAAGAGAAAATCGCCCGCGTTTTTTGTCCGTTTGTAACCCATGTAGCCCAAAAAGGCAAGGAAAAACAGATATATCAATACAATCAAACCCAATGTTAATGTGCTCATTCTTCAGGTATTTCAGGGTTAATACTTCTGTCGATATACTCGTCGTTATCTTTCTCGTTCCATCCGGTTATTCCATACCAGAGGGCAAACACCAAACAGCCGAAAGCCATCAGGTAAGTAATGTAAATTGCGGGATCGTTCATTCCAAACATATTATCATCTGATTAAATGGGTTATTGTTTTCATTTTTGACGGTTAAAATTTACGCAAGTCTTTCACACGTATCGCTTTGCCTTCCTGCACGGGCAAAGAACCTTTGCTGACTAATTTCAGACGGGGCGTGATGAGCAATTCGTCTTTCAATTGGCGGATAACATCCTTAGTCAACTGTTGCAGCACGGAATAATCGTCTGTGAAAAGATCGCTCAGTTCCACTTCAATCAACATCTCGTCGCTGTTATCCACCGATTCCACCGTAATCAAATAATTACTGCCCAATTCGTTGAACTGCATCAGTATTTTTTCAATTTGAATCGGGAAAATGTTTACGCCTTTCAAAATCAGCATATCGTCGCTACGACCTTTGAAACGAGCCAAACGTTTGTGCGTGCGTCCGCAGCCACATTTTCCGGGGAGAATACAGGTTAAATCGCGGGTACGATAACGGATTAAAGGCATGGCTTCGCGGTGGATGGTGGTCAGCACCATTTCGCCCACTTCGCCGTCGGGAACAGGCTCCAGGGTATCGGGATGAACGATTTCCACAATCGTGTAATCCTCCCAAATATGCAAACCGTTCTGTTCCTGACATTCAAAGGCGACGCCCGGCCCGTTCATTTCCGACATGCCGAAACAGTTGTAGGCTTTCACGCCCAACAATTGCTCTATGCGTTGCCGTTGTTCTTCGGAATGAGGCTCGGCGCCGATGCAAATCGTGTGCAGTTTCGTATCGCGGCGCGGATCAATGCCCTCGGCGTACATCACTTCTGCCAAGCGGGTGGCATAACTGGGGATAATGTGCAGGCAGGTGGTCCCGAAATCGGTAATGAACTTGATTTGCCGCCTGGAATTACCGGCTGCCGCCGGAACAGTGAGGCAACCCAATCGTTCTGCGCCGTATTGAAAGCCCAATCCACCGGTAAACATGCCATAACCCGAAGTATTCTGAAAAATATCCGTATTGCGAATGCCGACCATATACATACAACGCGCCACCTGATTTGCCCATTCTTCCAAGTCTTTCGCCGAATGAAGTACTACCGTGGGGTTGCCTGTCGTTCCGCTCGAAGAATGAAGGCGCACGCAGTCTTTCAGAGGAATTGCCGCCAAACCGTAAGGATAATTGTTCCGCAAATCTTCTTTGGTAGTAAAAGGCAGTTTGCACAAGTCGTCCAGACTGCGGATATCACCAATCGAAACGCCATTTTCCGTAAAAGATTTCTGATAGAATGGCACATTTGCCACTAAGTTCAAAGTATGCCTCAAACGCTGTAATTGCAAGGCTTCCAATTCCTCGCGCTGCATGGTTTCAATATCCTGCTGCCAGTATTTCATTGATGGTCTTAAATTTTTTCGCAAAAATATAGATTTTTTTTGAATTGAGTGTGATAAAAAACGGATGAAGTTATCTGTCTGGTAAAAATAATTGCAACAATGTTGCATTATATGAATTCTTATTGTATCTTTGTTGCATTAATTAAATGTACGTTGATGGATAAACAAAAAAGAAACACAAAGAGTAAACAGTTGGTAATGAATATATTGGAAAACTCGTCTTCGGCGCTTTGCCATGAAGATATTGAAGGACGGTTGCCGGAGAAAATGGACAGGGTGACGATATACCGCATTCTGCAAGGTTTTTGCGATGACGGAAAGGTGCATAAAATCACCGGCGAAAACGGAAAAGCCTATTACGCGCTGTGTCACAGTTGCGTGGCAGGGCATCACCACGATAATCACCTGCATTTTCGCTGCCTGAAGTGCAACACTGTTTCGTGTATGGACAGACCGGTTGTCATTCCTAAACTTCCACGGGGATATCGCCTGTCAGACGTTACCTGCCTTATTTCTGGCTATTGTCCCCGATGTCTCGTCCGGATGAAAACATTAGTTGTGCTGTTGGTTTTTTTCGTGCAAGGCAGTTTGTTTGCCCAGCATCCGGTTAAAGTGGCGGACAGGGACACGGAACAGGCGATAGTTGGCGCCGATATTTATTTTTTAGATTCCAAAACCGGCACGACAAGCGATGTAAACGGCATTTTTTCAGTCAATACCAAAAATTCGGCTGTCCTTGTGCAAATTTCGGTCATGGGGTATAAAACTTTTCTGGGAACACTCACCCAAGATGAATCGACTGTATATTTAGAGCCTTCACACTTTGATTTGCAGGAAGTTGTTATTTCGGGCAACAGTTCCAAATTACAGGGCGAGAATGTGGCGAATGTCGTCCAATTAAATCTTGCCAATAACCCTGAAACACAAGGATTTTCGCTTTCGCAGAAATTGGAAAAAATGGCGGGAATCAGTAATTTCAGCACCGGCGCAGGCATCGGCAAACCGGTTATTCGCGGGCTGAGTGGCAATCGCGTGGCGGTTTTCTCGCAGGGCGTCCGCATTGAAAACCAGCAATGGGGCGACGAGCACGGCTTGGGTTTGGACGAAAACGGTTACGGGCAAGTGGAAATCATCAAAGGTCCTGCCTCGCTTTTGTACGGCAGCGACGCCTTAGGCGGCGTTTTGTATTTTGCCGACGAGCGCTATGCTATGGAGAACAGTATCGAGAGCGTCATCGGTTCGGAATACAACAGCAATACCAACGGATGGCGCAATACGGGCGCGTTCAAACTGTCGAAAAACCGCTTTCACTGGAATGCTTTTGGCGGATACACCACGCACGAGGACTATGCAGACGGTAATCACAATGTTGTGCCCAACAGCCGTTTCCACACTGGCGATTTCAAAACTTCGCTGGGATATACCGGTAATAAATTAATCAGTTCGCTGAAATACAGTTTTTTGAATGAACAGTACGGTTTGACGGAAATAGAAGACGATTCGGAATCGGTCACGAATGGTCGCACGCCCGAACTGCCCTTTCAGTATTTAACCACACATATATTAAGCAGTGAAAATATGTATTTTTTTGACAACAATTCCAAACTGAAACTGAATGTGGGTTATGTGTTCAATCAGCGCAAGGAATTTGAACATGATAATGGCATTGCGGAGACAGAGCATGCCGCGTCTCTACAAATGAATTTGGGCACTTTTTCGTACGATGCCAAGTGGTATTCACCTAAATTGCACGGACGCTGGACGTTCACGGTTGGAAGTCAGGGAATGTACCAAATCAATGCCAACAAAGGCGAAGAAACATTGATTCCCGATGCCACAACTGCCGACCTTGGCGTGTTTGCTGTGTCGGACTACTACTATTCCGACCGGTCGTACTGGCAAATCGGGCTGCGCATCGACGGACGAAGCATTGACAGCAAAGAATTGACAGAAAGCTATGCGGCATTCAATTTTTCAACAGGTATGTACCAAGAGTGGACAAAAAACCTTTCGTTCAGGGCAAATCTTTCTTCGGGCTACCGTGCGCCCAATATGTTTGAGTTGTTGAGCGATGGCGTTCACGAGGGCGCCAACCGCTACGAGCTTGGAAATCCAACGCTGAAAACGGAAAACAGTTATCAGATAGACGTTTCGCTGGATTATAAAAACGAGCATTTATCTGTATTTCTGAATCCATATTTTAACTATATCCGCAATTACATTTATCTGCAACCTTTGGGCGAAACGCGGGACGAACAACCGGTTTACTGTTACACCCAAGCCAATGCGTACCTCTACGGCGGCGAGACCGGCTTTCATTTTCACCCGCATCCGCTGGATTGGCTGCATCTGGAAGGCTCGTACAGCAACACTTTTGGGGAACGCACAGGACATCCTTCAACATCGCTCAGCAACCATCAGGCGTTGCCGTTGATGCCTTCGCAAAAGATAAACGCCACCGTGAGAGCAAGTTTTTCGGGCAAAAAAACGCTTAAAAATTATTCCGTCTATCTGCAAAATCAATACGCATTTGCCCAAAACCGCGTTGCCGAATACGAAACAACCACCGGCGCATACGATTTGGTCAATGCCGGCTTGTCGTTTGAATTTCAATTCGGTCAACAAAAAATTCTGTTCAACGCTGCCGTCAGCAACCTTTTCAACACTGCCTATTACGACCATTTGTCGCGCTACAAACAAGACGGTATCTACAACATGGGGCGAAATTTTAACTTTCGGATTCGTTTGCCGTTTGGAGGTTCAACCGGCAAATAATGTTTGAAAATTGTAAAATAACGGATTAACACAGATGATAAAAAAATAGGGGCTGAAACTTTTATTTTTTTATTTTTTGCCATCATTTTACAAAAATATGCAAGCAATTTTCATATTTATATAAAATTTTCATTATAAATATGCGAAAAATGATAATGATTTTGTATTTTTGCAAAAAAAATAATCGAAGTACTTTTATCAAAAAAAGAAGTATTTTTGCAAAAACAAAGTCATTAATATATAATAGTATGTCAAATTTAAGATTCAAAGCTGTAGCAACGGCATCAGCAAGGAAAGCCGTTGAAGTACCGGCGCCGAGCGCCAAAGTATCCGACTTTTTCGGTTCAAAAGTGTTCAACCGCACTCAAATGCGCAAATACCTGTCAAAGGAAACCTTTAAATTAGTGTTGGACGCTATCGACAAAGGGGTGCCGCTGGACAGAAATATCGCCAACCACGTTGCCGCTGGTATGCGTATGTGGGCTATGGAGTTGGGCGCCACCCACTACACCCATTGGTTTCAGCCTCTGACCGAAGGCACAGCCGAAAAACACGACACTTTCGCCGACCTTGACGGAAATGGCGGAGTGATTGAGGAATTTACCGGTAAACTGCTGGCTCAGCAAGAACCCGATGCGTCGAGTTTCCCGAGCGGAGGTATTCGCAATACCTTTGAAGCCCGCGGATATACTGCATGGGACCCATCATCGCCCGCATTTATCGTGGACGACACGCTTTGCATCCCCACCATCTTCATATCCTACACGGGCGAAGCGCTCGACAACAAGTTGCCCCTGCTGAAAGCCATTCAGGCTGTGGACAAGGCTGCTACTGCCGTTTGCAAATATTTCAACCGCGATGTGAAAAAAGTACACTCCTACCTTGGCTGGGAACAGGAATATTTCTTGGTGGACGAGGCGCTGTATTTCGCTCGCCCCGATTTGGCGCTGACCGAACGCACGCTGATGGGACACGAAAGTTCCAAGAACCAACAATTGGACGATCAGTATTTCGGCTCTATCCCTTCGAGAGTGTCGGCTTATATGCGCGACCTCGAATTTGAATGTTTCAAATTGGGTATTCCGGTAAAAACGCGCCACAACGAGGTAGCACCCAACCAGTTTGAGGTAGCGCCTATCTTTGAGCCTGCCAACCTTGCAGTTGACCACAATTTGCTGCTGATGTCCACCATGAAACGTGTGGCTGAACGTCACTTTTTCAGAGTGTTGCTCCACGAGAAGCCTTTCAAGGGCATCAACGGATCGGGCAAGCACAACAACTGGTCGCTCGGCACCGACACCGGCATCAACCTGCTGGGACCCGGCAAAAACGCCGTTGAAAACCTGCAATTCATCACTTTTATGGTGAATGTGATTGTGGCTGTGTATAAAAACAACGCCCTGCTGAAAGCCAGCATCGCATCGGCTGACAACGCCCACCGACTCGGCGCCAACGAGGCACCGCCGGCTATTATATCCATTTTTCTTGGAACTACCATTTCCAAAGTGCTGGATGATATCGAAAAAAGCGATGCTTCATCGCCCATCAAGGTGGTGGAGAAGACCGGCACACGCCTTTCACTGTCGCACATTCCCGAAATTCTTGTGGACAACACTGACCGCAACCGCACTTCGCCGTTTGCCTTCACCGGCAATCGTTTTGAGTTTCGTGCCGTCGGTTCGTCCGCTAACTGCGCATCGGCAATGACCGCGCTCAACACAGCCGTTGCCGCCCAATTGATTCAGTTCAAGGAAGACGTGGATGCCCTGATTGCCAAAGGCGAAAAGAAAGAAGACGCTATCTTTATCATCCTTCGCCAATTAATCAAGGAATCGAAACCGGTTCGCTTTGACGGCAACGGTTACAGCGATGAGTGGAAAGCCGAAGCCAAAAAACGCAAACTCGACTGCGAAACTTGTCCGCCGCTGATTTTCGACGCATATCTGTCCAAACAATCCGTCAAACTCTTTGTGGACACCGATGTGCTCACAGAAAAGGAACTTCATGCCCGCAACGAAGTGAAATGGGAAACCTACACCAAGAAAATTCAGATTGAAGCACGTGTTTTGGGTGATTTGGCGCTGAACCATATCATCCCTGTTGCTACACAATATCAGGGCGTTTTGTTGAATAACGTTTTTAAAATCAAGAGCGTATTCCCCGAAGCCAAGTCTAAAACGCTTGCTTCGCAGGATCTGACCCTGATTGAAGAAATTTCGGAACGTGTGAATACGATTAAATCACAGGTTGACAAGATGGTGGAAGCCCGCAAGATAGCCAACAAAATCGAGAACGAACGCGAAAAAGCGCTTGCGTACGCTACCCAGATATTCCCATTTTTTGACGAAATCCGCTACCACATCGACAAATTAGAGTTGATTGTTGACAATGAAATGTGGACATTGCCCAAATACCGCGAATTGTTGTTCATTCGGTAAAAAAAGCAAAAAAATGAGTTCAGTCCCGACAGAAATGTAAGGTATTTCTGTCGGGATTTTTATAAATACAGGAAATTTGTTACTTTTGCCTTTCTTTTTAAGGTAAAACAGGATTAAAATACATATAATTATGTGTGGATTCGTTGGCGTTTTTGAAGTAACGCAAAACATATTGGAAATGCGCAAACAGGCGCTGAAAATGGCTAAAAAAATTCGTCATCGCGGTCCTGACTGGTCGGGCGTGTATTGCGAGGGCACTACTGTCATGGCTCACGAGCGTTTGTCCATCGTAGATATTGCCTCAGGCGGTCAACCGCAGTACAGCAAAGATAGAAATCTCATTTTGGCTGTCAATGGTGAAATATACAACCATCAGGAAATCAGGCAACGGCACAAAGATAGTTATGCGTTTCAATCCAAGTCCGATTGCGAAGTCATTCTGTCGCTGTACAACGAAAAAGGCACTGACATTTTTGAAGATCTGAGCGGAATATACGCTTTTGCCCTGTATGACAAGACCAACGATGCCTATTTCATTGGTCGCGACCACATTGGCATCATTCCCTTGTACTACGGATACGACGACCACGGACAATTTTACGTAGCCAGCGAACTCAAAGCGCTGGAAGGCTATTGTTCCGACATTCGCGAGTTTCCCGCAGGGCATTACTTGTACAGCAAGGAAGGGCGCGAACCTAAACGCTGGTACAAGCGCAACTGGATGGACTACGACAAGGTGAAGAACAACAAGACCGATATTGACGTGCTGCGCGACAGTTTGGAAGCCGCCGTACACCGGCAATTGATGTCCGACGTGCCTTACGGCGTGCTGCTTTCGGGCGGGCTTGACTCATCCGTCATTTCAGCCATTGCCAAACGCTATTCCAAGAAGCGCATCGAAGACGGCTCTGACGCATGGTGGCCCCAATTACACTCGTTTGCAGTGGGCTTGAAAGGCTCTCCCGACCTGATTTCAGCCCGCGAAGTAGCCGACCATATCGGAACGGTGCACCACGAGATACATTTCACCATCGAAGAGGGCTTGGATGCCATCAGCGACGTGATTTACCACATTGAAACCTACGACGTCACCACAGTGAGGGCTTCTACGCCCATGTACCTGCTGGCACGCTTCATCAAATCAATGGGTGTGAAGATGGTGCTTTCGGGCGAAGGCGCTGACGAACTGTTCGGCGGCTATCTGTACTTCCACAAAGCGCCCAACGCACAGGCTTTTCACGAGGAAACCGCACGCAAATTGGACAAACTGCATCTCTATGACTGCCTTCGCGCCAACAAATCGCTGGCAGCATGGGGTGTTGAAGGACGTGTACCTTTCCTTGACTTTGAATTTATTGACATTGCCATGCGGCTCAACCCGCAGGACAAGATGAGCGGCAACGGAAAAATCGAAAAACACATTCTGCGCAAAGCATTTGAAGAATACCTGCCCGAAAAAATCGTGTGGCGACAAAAGGAACAGTTCTCGGACGGCGTGGGCTACAACTGGATTGACACGCTGAAAGCCACCGCCGAACAAAAGGTATCCGACCACCAAATGGCGCGTGTGGCAGAACGTTTTCCCATCAACCCGCCCATGTCGAAAGAAGAATACTGGTATCGCAGCATTTTTGAGGAACATTTCCCATCGGCATCGGCAGCGCACACCGTGCCGTCCGTGCCGTCCATAGCGTGCAGCACAGCCGTGGCGCTGGAATGGGACGAGTCGTTCAAAAACAACGCCTACCCGTCGGGACGCTCCGTGAAATCAGTACACTCGCAGGCAAATTGACCACCTTTCCGATGAAAGTCGTGATTTCCAAGTTATGGCAATTTTTGCAAAAATGATGCCCGAAGGGCTTGATTTTCATAACCGCAGGCGAGCGAAGCGTTGCCTGCGGTAGTGCGAACACACGAACACTACTGCCTGAAAGGCAGCACTAAAAGGCCTACCAATTCATGTTCTGCCTTTCAGGCAGGGACCGGCG
>JAITTD010000261.1 GCA_031287245.1 Bacteroidales bacterium | reverse complement strand
AAAATCTGCAATTTTTGTCGGATTACCTTCTTCAAACAGACCAAAAGCCCGCAACCAATAACGAATAGCGGAAACCATATTCTTCCCAACGCCCAAATGAACGACAGCATCTTCGGCATTGAAGTTATTGTCTGCTTTGACAAAATCGTAACCCTTTTTCAGCCAAAGCGACTTGCAATAAAAGGATTCGTGTCCTGAGAATGAATATCTTATTTTTTCTGCCATATTATCTCTTTATATTTTCTTTGCAACCTTATGTTCATCACTATTGCTGAAACTTGGTCGGCAAGCCATAAAATAAGAAGTTCATCTTTATCGGTTTCCAACAATTCAGCAATAACAACAGCGTTCTTCGCGTAACTGTTTTATTCGTTCTACAAATTTCATGATACTTCAATGCTTTTATGTCTTGAAAATTTTGGCAAAAGTACTACTTTTTTATGAATTAAGGTTGGTGTATTTTTTCAATTGCAAATTTCACGCAAAGCACAGCAAAGCACATTGTGATTCAATTGTGACGGATTAGCCAATTTCCCACATAAATTTCCGCAATTCCGCTGCATCTTTCATTCCGGGTGTGGTTTCAAAGCGGCTGTTGACGTCGATGGCGTGTAACTGTAGATGTTGCAGGGTTTTCAGGCGTTCGGCGTCGTCTGCGCCAATGCCGCCGCTGAGGAAGAAAGGCGTGTTGCCGGTGTAGGCTGTCAGCGCCGACCAGTCGAATTGTGCGCCTGAACCGCCAAACAGCGGCGTTTTAGTGTCGAAAAGGAAATAATCGACTGTGTTTTGGTAAGTGACTGCCGCGTGAACTACGTCATTCGCTGTCTCCACGCTGATGGCTTTGACAACGGGGCGGATTTTCCGCATGGCAAGGCAAATTTCCAACGATTCGTTGCCGTGCAGTTGTATCAGGTTGAGTTGGTACTTCTCTACTGTTTCTGCAATGAAATTTTCCGCTGCATTCACAAAAACGCCTGTTTTTTGGATGTTTGCAGGCAATGTCCGAACGACTTCCGGCGCTAAATCGCCTGCATAGCGCGGGGATTTTTCGTAAAAGATAAATCCGAGATAATCCGGCTGCAAACCGGCTATTTCCGCAATATTTTCGGGGAAACGCATCCCGCAGATTTTTAGTTTCATTTTATGCTAAGGCGTTGATAAACTGTTGCAAAGCAACAGCCGGTTGCGGATGTTTCATGAAATTTTCGCCCATCAGAAAGCCGTTGAACCCCGCCTGTTGCAAACTCTTTACCGTTTCGGGCGCTGAGATGCCGCTTTCGGAAATCCGTACCATTTCCGGCGGAATCTTTGCTGCCAATTCGAGCGAGGTCTGCACATTGACAACGAAACTGCCCAAATCGCGGTTGTTGATGCCTACCACATCAACGGGCGCATGAATATAATCCAATTCTCCGGCATGGTGTATTTCCAGCAATACCTCCAAGCCCAGATGATGTGCAAATGCGGTAAATTCTATGGCTTGTCCCTTGCTCAGAGCAGCAGCAATGAGCAACACAACATCGGCGCCACAGAGTTTTGCTTCGCAAATCTGGTAAGTGTCGATGATGAAATCCTTGCGAAGAATGGGGATGTGAATAAGTTTCCGCGCTGCCACTAAATCATCTGGCGAACCGCCGAAATAATCGGCATCCGTCAATATCGAAACGGCGGTAGCGCCCGCCCGTTCATAACCCGAAACAATATCCTCCACTCTTGCGCCTTCGTGGATAAAGCCTTTGGATGGCGACTTGCGCTTAAACTCAGCAATAATGCCCGTAGCCGACTGTTGCAATGCCGCTTTGAGCGACCTCGATACATTTTTGAGAGATGCTTCTTCTGCGTCGCGCAATATATTGCTATAAGGCATCATTTTCTTTGCGCTAACCAACTCTTGACGCTTAGTGGCGATAATTTGTTCCAGAATATTGTTCATATTTAATTGACAGTGGATAGGTATTTAAAATGGATACATTAAATATTTAAACTTGTGAAAATCTTCCCATTCCTGCAATAATTCCGGTTTTGCCAATGGGTGATTGGTCTTCCCACTATTCAACGACTTGGCGTCAATGAAAATCACCGGTACAAGCGCTTTATCTTCCTTCAAGGCAGAGGAAACCCGTTTGTGTCCGTCGATAATGTAATCGAATGAGCCTGAATGTACCACCTGTACAGGCTGATTGGGCATATCCCACGCCCACGGGGATTTGATAGACTTAGTGGGGTACAGGTTTTGCGGGGCTAAAAACGCTTGCGAAGAGCGCTCTGTTTGCTGTACTCTGTACGATTTCAGAATGATTTCAGCGGCTTTTGCAGGCGCAATGAAGGATGTGTCCACGATAAGGTCAAAAAGCTTCATGTTGGTGCAATCAGCGCCGTACAATTCCATATAACGCTTGTTTTCGCTTGCTTTTCGCTCTTTCATTTGCTTTGCAGCCTCGTCAACAGACAGATATCTCTCGTTTTTCCTCTGTTTGTCTTTGCAAATACGGTCTGCAGCCACCATTAGGTTGGTTTTCAGGAACAATTTAAAGGAATTGGGGATGAAAAACCATGCAAGTCTTGAATCCACAATCAAATCAGAAGCATCATTCAGCAAACGGAAGGTAGAATCTATCTCCTCGTCAATTTCAGGATGCGTTTCGGCATATTTATTCAGTTGCGTAGTGGTCATACCATATTTTTCAGCTATTTTCCGCTGTATGGCGCCGGTATATATATAATCATACTTTAAATCCTTGCATAAAATGTCTGATACAGTGGATTTTCCGCTGCCCAAATCGCCTGTAATCGAGATAATTTTGGTCATTTTAAATTAGATGTATATTTTTGTATTTTATTTTACATTGTCAACTGTCTATTTTCTTCACTGTCAATGCCAGTTCCTTCAACTGTTCGGCAGAAATGGGAGAGGGGCTGTCGGTCATCACATCGCGTCCGGCGTTGTTTTTTGGGAAAGCAATCACATCGCGGATGCTGTCCAGTCCGGCAAACATGGACACAAGACGGTCAAAGCCGAAAGCGATGCCTCCGTGTGGCGGCGCTCCGTATTTAAAGGCGTTCATTAGGAATCCGAACTGTGCTTCTGCCTGTTCGGGCGTGAAACCGAGCGTTCGGAACATGGTTTGCTGCAAAACCGCATCGTGGATACGGATAGAGCCTCCGCCGAGTTCCACTCCATTAATCACACAATCGTAAGCATTGGCGCGAATTTTTCCCGGGTCGCTTTCAAAAAGTGGAATATCCTCCGGTTTTGGTGAGGTAAAAGGATGGTGCATGGCGTAGAAACGTTGTATCTCGTTGTCCCATTCAAAAAGCGGAAAATCCACTACCCACAAGGGGACAAAAGTGTCTTTGTCACGTAATCCGCAACGAGTGCCCATTTCGAGGCGTAACTCGCTCAATTGCCCCAAAGTTTTTCTGTGAGCGCCTGCCATGATAAGCAAAAGGTCGCCTGCGTGTGCGTTCAGCGTCTTGCCCCATTCTGTCAGTTTGTCGGCTGCAAAAAACTTGTCCACCGATGACTGGACACTCCCGTCGGCATTGAATTTAACGTATATCAATCCCTGTGCACCCACTTGCGGACGCTTTACGAAGTTGGTCAGTTCATCCAGTTGCTTTCTTGTGTAGGCGGCGCAGCCTGTAGCGCATATAGCCCCGATGTATTCTGCATTGTCGAATACTGAAAATCCGCTGCCCTTTGCCTGATCCGTCAGTTCGTGTATTTTCATTTCGAAACGCAGGTCAGGCTTATCGTTGCCATAACTGTTCATTGCTTCGTCAAAAGTCATTCGCAGAAAGGGCTGATTGAATGTTATGCCTTTCACTGTGCGGAACATGTGCTTAACAAGTCCTTCAAATATGTCCAAAATGTCTTCCTGTGTAACAAACGACATTTCGCAGTCGATTTGCGTAAATTCAGGCTGGCGGTCGGCGCGCAGGTCTTCGTCGCGAAAGCATTTGACAATCTGAAAATAGCGGTCGAAGCCTGCCACCATCAGTATCTGCTTGAAACTTTGCGGTGATTGCGGTAAGGCGTAGAACAGACCTTGGTTCATACGCGAAGGCACTACAAAATCGCGTGCTCCTTCGGGTGTGGACTTGATCAATACGGGCGTTTCAATTTCGAGAAACTGTTCGCTGTCCAAATAGCGGCGTATTTCCTGCGCCATGTGATGGCGAAGTTCCAAGTTGCGGCGAACTGCACTGCGGCGAAGGTCCAAATAGCGATATTTCATCCGCAGATCGTCGCCTCCGTCAGTTTCATCTTCAATGGTAAAGGGCGGCGTGACAGCGCTGTTGAGCACAGTGAGCCGTTCTACCACGATTTCTATCTCGCCGGTAGGGATTTTGTTGTTTTTGCTGCTTCTTTCGCACACTTTTCCTTCAGCCTGAACAACGTATTCGCGTCCCAACTCTCCGATTTGCTTGTATAAAGCGGAATTGCCGGTTTCGGTAAACACCAGTTGCGTGATACCATAGCGATCGCGCAGGTCAATAAAGGTCATTCCGCTCAGTTCGCGGATGCGCTGCACCCATCCCGCCAAGGTGACGTTTTGCCCTATATGGCTGATATTCAACTCTCCACAAGTATTTGTCCGATACATAAAATATTGATTCAAAATTTTCACAAAATTACGATTAAATAGGCATAAACAGAAATAAAAAATATTTTTTCGATCGTTTTCAATGCACGCGCTTGGAAATATCCAAAATTTCATCTACTTTTGCATTCGTAATCAATCATTTTAATATATGACAGAAGCGTAGCAATACGCACAGTTTTTTAAATATCGGAATAGAAAAGCGTTTCGCTTGATTCTTGCTTATTGAAACTTCGCAAATTTCTAAGAGCATAACAAGGGTA
>JAITTD010000177.1 GCA_031287245.1 Bacteroidales bacterium | reverse complement strand
GTGCGCAAACAGATGATTACCGAAGATTTTTTTCTTGAAGACCTGCGAAACACCGAACGCAAGGTGCTGGAACAACGTAAAGTCATTGAAGACCAAGCCGCAGCCCTTTCTGAAAAAGAGAAAGCCCTTGAAAAAGCCGATGCTGAAAAAGTTGCTCTCATGGCTCGCATAGCAGAACTGGAAAAATACAATATAAAAAAGTAATGCCGATCAAGGTAACCCTATTTCAACATAGATTGGTACAATTGTATCATTTGCTGCGACAGAAACTGGTCGTCGAACCGGAAAACATATTTTTTTCCTGCGGCAATCATCTTTTCGCGCAAAGCCTCGTTTGACAATATTTTGGTGATTTCTTCCGCCAAAGCCTTTTCATTTTCGGGGCTTACATAGACCGAATGGTGTCCTCCGGCTTCCAACAGGCACGAACCGACGGCGGCTATTACCGGAATGTCCGAATAGAGGGCTTCTATCACCGGAATGCCGAAGCCTTCGTAGAAAGAAGGATATACGAAGAGTTGTGCCGATTGGTAAATGGCGGGTAAATCGCTTAAAGGAACGCCGGTGAGGATATGAACCCTTGATTCTAAATGGTTTTGCACGACAAAAGACTTCACTTGCTCGGTATAAGCCGTTTCTTTGCCCACTGCCACTAAATGAATGTCAGCATCAACGTGCAACAAGGCTTTTACGGCAAGCAGTAAATTTTTCCGCGCTTCAATGGTTCCAACATTCAGAATAAATTTTTCCGGTAAACCGTACTTCGTTTTTACTTCGTTTTTCTTTTCTGTTTTGGCTGTATTGTGAAAAGAGTCATTACAACCCTGATAAATAACGCTTATTTTCTGAGGATTGACACCAAAATAGTCAATGACGTCGCGCCGCGTGCTGTCGCTTACCGTAACAATATGGTCGGCTTCCCGACAGGCGTAACGCATTTTTTTCAGATAGATAGCACGGTCTATCGGTTTGTAGTAACCCGGGTAACGCAAAAAAATCACGTCGTGAATGGTAACGATGGAACAGATTCCTGCTTTTTTCAAGCCAATCGGTATTTCATTGCTTAGTCCATGGAACAACTGAACCTCATCGCGAACCAAATCGGAAATGATATTGCGGGTTCGCCACAAAGAAGACGTTAATTTGTTGAACCCCTGCGGAAATATGAATTTTACATTTTCCTGTTGGCGCAAGACGTCAAGATTGGGATGATGTATATCTTTTGGGGCATACAACCTGTAGCTATGCTCCGGGCAACAAGTTGATAGATTGTTGATTACATATCTACTGTAATTTCCCAATCCCGTATAATTAGCCAAAGCACGTTTGGCGTCAAATCCGATAACCATTATTTGCTTATTTGCTGCAAAAATAACAAAATTTTGTCGATTTTCAAAATTAAATATCTTTCCTCTTCTGTTTTGTCGATTGTATGTATAGTGTGCCGATTTATGACATCAACAAGCCTGTTGCCAAAAGACTGCCAAAAATGAGCTCATTACGGGCGCTTTTTCCCAGAATAGCGTTGAGTTGCGCCCCTTGTCCGATAACCGCCATTTCTCGCCATGTTTTGATATGAAAAAGGAGGTAAATCATCGGCAAAACGGCAGCAAGGAAAGTTTTTTCCATCCAGAAATACTGGCAGCAGGTTACGGCAAGTATGCCATTCAGCAAGTAAAAATAAATTCCGAATTTTTCGCCCAACAGCACGATAGAGGTATTTTTTCCGGCTCGCCGATCGGAAAAGCGGTCACGGAAATTATTCGCCACCAATATATTGATACTTACCAAACCGCAGGCTATGCCGCAAACTACCACAGGTACAGACCATTGCAATGCTTGCACGTAGTAAGTAAAACCGACAGGCACAATGCCGAAAAAAATCAGAACGGCAATATCTCCCAGTCCGTGGTATGAGAGAGGATAGGGTCCTCCCGAATAGCACAATGCCGCCAAGGCTATTAATGCACCTGCGCCGAGCAATTGCCATCCCCCGTAGGGAATCAACAACAAACCGAGCATACAGTTGGCTATCAGCAAGCCAATGGTAACGCGCAGCATGGTTTTTGGCGCTATCCAACCCTCAGACACAGCGCGCTGAGGACCTAAACGCTCTTCATTGTCGCTGCCCTTCCGAGCATCAAAATAATCGTTGGCAAAATTGGAGATGATTTGTGCAATCATTGCGAACAGGAAGCAGATCAGCGCCGGCTGCCAGCAAAAATGTTGATAGTGAACGGCCGCCGCACAAGCCACCAACACGGGCGTTGCTGCCGCCGGCAAGGTTTTGGGACGGGCAGCAAGCATCCATGCCTTGAAAGAATTTTTCATATTAGTCATAACGGGGGACAAAGATACGCATCATTATTGTAATTTTGCATCCAAAAATCATCAGCCATGAATTATCCGTCAGAAAAAGTGCTTCCATATAGCGACAATGGGGCGTCAAAAGACATTCAGGTCGCAAAAATGTTCGATGAAATAGCGCCGCGATACGATTTGTTGAATCATGCGCTTTCATTCGGTATTGATCGATATTGGAGAAAGAAAGGCATCCGGTCGCTGCAAGACATTTGCCCTGCAAAAATTTTGGACATTGCCACCGGTACCGGCGATTTGGCGATACAAGCCTGCAAAATGCTGAAACCGGCGCACATTATCGGCATCGACATATCTGACGGCATGATGCAAATTGGCAAAGAGAAAGTTGCCACCGTCGGATTGACAGACGTGATTAGCTTTGAGCAACAGGATTGTACCGCTATGAATTTTGCCGACCATTCCTTTGACGCGGCGATGATTGCTTTCGGAATCCGCAATTTTGCAGATATTGACAGTGGTTTGCGGGAAATTTTGCGGGTGCTGCGTCCGGGCGGCAAATTGATGATACTGGAACTGTCCACGCCCGAATATTTCCCGATGAAACAGTTATATCATCTTTATTCTGCCATCATTCCGCTGGCAGGACGCTGTATCTCGCGCAGTAAGGCGGCATACCGCTATCTGCCCAAATCCATTGCGGCTTTTCCTCAAAATGCAAAAATGAAAGCCATCATGGAACAAACCGGTTTTAACAAAGTGACATACCAAAAAATGACATTTGGTGTTTGTACGATGTACACAGGCTACGCAAAAATAATTTGACAAATTTGAATTTTTGACGTAAATACATCATACGTAAAAATGGGGACACCGAAATATCAACCGGCGCTCCTGCCGGATGTATTGTCCTGTGGAATAATATGTGAAAAAGAGAAAGTAAAGTTGCAGAACGCGGCTCTTTCAAATGTTTCCCACTGCTCGAATATCGCAATTTTAATTTTGCAATTCCAAAAACATTGTTTACATTTGCCCCCGATAATGATTTTACAATATAATTTATTCATTCAATTTTAATATTATGCCAGTATTTTTTAACAAGGTTGAGCGGGTTAATCCTGCCAACAGAGCAATCACGAAGTGGTACCTGATTTTGAAAAGTCTGGGTATGGTAAAAACCAAAGCCTTGGCCAAGGAAATGGCGGACGAAACCACCATGAATCCCAAAGAGGCGGAAATTGCCATCTACGAGATGGTGAAAGTAATGAAACGACTGCTGTCGAACGGTTACACCGTGCAGATAGACGACCTCGGTTCCTTCTACCTCACTGCGAACTCTGCCGCAGCCGATTCCGAAGCTGCGTTAACGGCAAGCAACCTCAGCAAACTGAACATCAGGTTCCGTCCGGCGGCTGAATTCAAGGCTGAAATTGCTAAAATACAGTTGAAACCCGCAAGCGAAATTTCAAAGAAGTAGGTTGCCGCACACCTCAGTGGGTCGAGGTCACCTACCTCAGTGCGTTGAGGTCATCTACCTCAGTGCGTTGAGGTCACCTACCTCAGTGCGTTGAGATCTTTCCCGCAGTGGGTCGAGGTCACCCACCTCCGTGCGTTGCGACAACCACATCTGTGCGTTGCGACAACCATCTCCGTGCATCGAGGTAGGTGCCCTCCGTGTGTCGAGGTGACAGCAAAGGCGAGGATGAAAAATTTCCCCGTAAGTGCAAGTAAAAAATGAACATATAATATAATGTATTATTTATTAAGGAAAGAAATTCAAGGTTTTTTCTCATCGTTGACCGGTTATTTGGTGATGGTGGTCTTTTTGGCGGTCACCGGCTTGTGTCTGTGGGTGTTTCCGGGCGTGCTGAATATTCCTGAAAGCGGGTATGCCTCGTTGGACAGTTTGTTCTACATTGCGCCCTGGGTATTTCTCTTTTTGGTGCCAGCCATCACCATGCGCTCGTTTGCTGAAGAAACGAAGTCGGGTGCCATTGAACTGCTGCTCACCAAGCCCATCAGCGAATGGTCGATAGTGCTGGCAAAACTGCTGGCGGCTGTGGTGTTGATTGCCTTAGCGCTCTTGCCTTGCGTGGTCTATATTATCTCGGTGTGGCGATTGGGAAACCCGCCCGGCAACCTTGATACAGGCGCCACTTACGGCGCTTTAACCGGTTTGTTGCTGTTGGGTGGCATTTATGCCGCCATTGGCACCTTCGCCTCGGCGCTTACCGACAATCAGGTGGTGGCTTTTATCATTTCGGCAGCGCTTTGCTTCGTTTTCTACGAAGGCTTCGACGCCCTGGCAAGTTTGACAGGCAACACCACGCAGGATATGATTTCCCAAGCAGGCATCAAAGTCCATTACTCGTCTATCAGTCGCGGCGTGATTGATTCCGGCGATTTGGTCTATTTCCTGAGCGTGATACTGATATTCATGCTGTTGACGCGCCTCAAACTGCAAAGCCGGAAATGGAAATGATTTCAATGACCAATAGCGTTGCGTTATGATCCATATTCGGAAAAAATATTCACTGCTTTCGCATAACACCTTCGGCATTTCGGCAACAGCCGATACTTTTGTGGTTTCCGACAATATGAATGAATTGCGGGATACCCTGCGTACTGCCGCCATGCCCGTCCTCGTGCTGGGCGGAGGCAGCAATCTGCTGTTCGTTTCCGACACCTGCCCGCTGGTGGTTCATCCGGCATTGAAAGGGATTGAACTGACGGGCGAAGACAGCGAAACGGTTTTGGTACGTGCCTGTTCCGGCGAAGTGTGGGATGATTTGGTGACGTGGAGCATCGCCCGCAACTATTCGGGGCTTGAAAATCTATCGCTGATACCCGGCAATGTCGGTGCCTGTCCTGTGCAGAACATCGGCGCTTACGGCGCGGAAGCACAGGATGTGATAGAATCCGTAGAAACGCTGCATATCGCCGACGGGAAGCAGCAACCATTCAGCAAGCAGGAATGTCGGTTCGGCTATCGCGACAGTTTTTTCAAGCAGAATCGGGGAAAATATCTTATTGTATCCGTCACTTTCAGGTTGTCGAAAACCTTTGTCCCCAATCTGGCATACAGCGGGTTGAAATCGATGCTGCCTAACGGGAATATCAGCATGGCAACGGTGAGAGAGGCTGTTGTGAAGATGCGCCGGCAAAAACTGCCCGATCATCCACTCTTGGGCAATGCAGGCAGTTTTTTCAAAAACCCTGCGGTGTCTTCGCAGCAGGCAGAAGCGCTGAAATCGGAGTATCCCGCTTTGCCGCTTTATACGGCTGCCGGCGGTTTGAACAAACTGTCGGCAGCATGGCTCATTGAGCAATGCGGATGGAAGGGGAAAAGGAACAAGCAGGGAAATGTAGGCGCATACGACCGGCAACCGCTCATTTTAGTGAACTACGGTGGTGCATCGGGAAAAGAAGTGCTTGATTTTGCCAGTGAAATCATTCGTTCGGTAGAGGAAAAATTCGGTGTCAGAATGGAACCGGAAGTAAATATGATATAAGTCATTTCAATCATGGAAATTACAATTGAAGAAATAGCCGCAGCCATAGAAGATTTTGCGCCCCTTTCGTTGCAGGAATCGTGGGATAACAGCGGATTGATTGTCGGTTCGCCGAGACAGACTGTCAGCAAGGCGCTGCTCACTATCGACGTCACAGAAGCCGTAGTGTTCGAAGCGGTAGAAGTGGGGGCTGCTTTGATTATCAGCCATCACCCGGTGATACTTTCCGGCGTTCGCAAATTGACAGGCGACACAGAAGCAGAGCGTGCTGTCATTGCAGCCATCCGTCACGGAGTAGCCATTTATGCGGCACACACCAATATGGACGTGGCGCAGAAAGGAGTGAGTTACCGTATGGCGCAGAAATTGGGATTGAACAGCGTGCAGGTGTTGTCGCCCAGCGGCGAACATTCGCCAACAGGCTTAGGCGTGACCGGAATGCTGCCAGCCCCGCTGAACGAAGACGAATTTTTAACTTTGTTGAAATCCGTTTTTCATCTATCTTCGTTGCGTCACACGCCTTTGCGCAAGCAAAAAATAAACAAAGCAGCTTTGTGCGGCGGCAGCGGCAGTTCATTGATTGCCGATGCCATACGAAGCGGATCGGACGTTTTCGTCACAGCAGACATTAAATATCATCAATTTGCCGATGCCTCCAAAGAAATTTTAATCGCTGATATCGGGCATTTTGAAAGCGAACAATACACAAAAGAAATTTTTTATGAAATACTTACAAAAAAAATTCCTACTTTTGCGCTTCAATTTTCAAAAGTAAATACCAATCCTATAACCTATTTATAATATGGTCGCAGATAAGAATAAAATCGCCGAATTGCAGGAAATGCCGATTGAAGAGAAACTCAGGGCGCTGTACGAGTTACAACAGGTTCATTCGGAAATAGATAAGATCAACATCCTTCGCGGCGAATTGCCGTTGGAAGTGCAAGACCTTGAAGACGATATTGCCGGTTTGCATACCCGTATCAACAATCTTCAAGACGAAGTAAAACAGTTGAATGTTTCCATTTCAGGCAAGAAGAGCGAGATAAACACCGCTCAAAACCTGATTAAGAAATATCAGGAACAGCAGAACAATGTTCGCAACAATCGGGAGTTTGAATCTCTGGCAAAGGAAATAGAGTTCCAAACCTTGGAAATCGAATTGTGCGAAAAGCGTATTCGCGAGTTTACCGCTCAGATTACCGTAAAAAATTCAACCATAGATGAAGCCCGGGGAAACCTGGAGAACCGCGAGTTGGAAGTAAAAACCAAGAAAGAGGAATTATCCGACATCACCGCCGATACCGAAAAGGAAGAAAAGAATTTGAAGGACAAAGCGGCAGAGATTGAACAGCGGATAGAACCGCGGTTAATTACCGCCTATAAGCGTATTCGCAGCAATGCCCGTAACGGACTGGCTGTGGTAACAGTGCAACGCGACGCCTGCGGTGGCTGTTATGCCAACATACCGCCGCAACGCCAATTGGACATCCGTTCCCGCAAAAAAGTCATCGTGTGCGAATACTGCGGGCGTATTTTGATTGATAATACTGAGAATTAATCCCTAAAAATAGTCAACTCATGGAGAAAATTTCGCGAAGGGCAGCCCTCAAAACCGCCTCTGCAGGTATGGCAGCAGTTGCATTAGGCATTCCTGCCCAACAATTGGCAGCATCTCAACTTATGGATGCGCCTTTAAAAGGATATGTAAAACATTCCGTCAGTCATTGGTGCTTCGGGAACTATCCCTTAGATGAATTGGCGCCTGTCTGCAAAGAAATCGGGATAAGTTCCATCGAATTGCTCAATCCCAAAGACTGGGCTACCGTTCAGAAATATGGATTGACTTGCGCCATGGCGCAGGGTGCACATTGGAGCATTGATGAAGGCTGGAACAGACCCGACCTGCACGACAAATTAGTGGCACGCTACGAAGAAGTGATACCCTTAGTGGCAAAAGCCGGACTGACCAACCTGATTTGTTTTTCAGGCAAACGCAACGGTCTGAGTGATGAACAGGGCTGGGAAAACTGCACCAAAGGCTTGAAACGCATTGTCAAAACAGCCGAAAAACACAAAGTGATACTGAACATGGAGTTGCTCAACAGTTACGGACACGCCGACTATCAGTGCGACAAAACGGCATGGGGCGTGGAATTGTGCAAACGCGTGGGCAGCGAAAACTTGAAACTGCTGTACGATATTTACCACATGCAAATCATGGAAGGCAATATCATTGACATTATGACCAAAAACATTGCCTACATCGGACATATCCACACAGGCGGCAACCCCGGACGCAATGAAATCGACGAAACCCAGGAGTTGAACTATCCCGCCATCATGAAAGCATTGGTAAAAACCGGTTATAAAGGTTTTGTAGGACAGGAATGGGTACCCAAAGCCGCTGACAAGATTGCTTCACTGCGGAGAGGCATCCATATTTGTGACGTAAGCCCATCATAATGAGCAACAATTCATCTTTGTCGAAAATCATTCCGGTTATTTTCGGATTTTTCATCATGGGGTTCGTTGACCTCATCGGAACGGCTATCAATTACGTGAAAGCCGACTTTAACCTTAGCGATACCGTGGCAAACACGCTCTCGCTGTCCTGTTTCCTGTGGTTTTTGGTGCTGTCTATCCCAACAGGTATGCTGATGAATAAAATAGGCAGAAAAAACACCGTACTGATCAGTTTTGTGTTTACTTTCGTGGGATTGCTTATCCCCTGGATTGCCTACAATTTCACCCTTGTGTTGATAGCCTTTACCTTGATAGGCATAGGCAACACCATCATCCAAGTGGCATTGAATCCCTTGGTGACGAATGTAGTGACGAAGGAAAAACTCACAGGAACGCTCACCCTGGGGCAGTTTATGAAAGCCATATCGTCTATGCTGGGACCTGTTGTGGCGGCGTGGCTGGCAAACACTGCGCTGGGCTGGAAATATGTGTTTCCGGTTTTCGGCTTGGTGTCGGTGCTCGCTGCCGTGTGGCTGTGGACTACCCGCATCCACGAAGAAGTCGGCGAAAGCAAGGAAGTATCCTTTGGGGCTACTTTATCGCTGCTGAAAAACCACACCATCCTGCTGTTTTTTATCGGCATCCTCGTGTTGGTGGGTGTTGATGTCGGGTTGAATGCCACCTTACCCAAATATCTTGGCGAACGCTGCCAACTGCCGGTTGAGAAAGCCGATTTGCTGAAAACCGTGTATTTCTTTGTTCGCACCATTGGCGCTTTCGCAGGCGGTATTCTGCTGATGAAAATTCCCGAACGCATATTTTACAAGTACAGTGTGTTGCTCACTTTTGTGGGAATCGCTGCCATCCTTGCTGCGTCTTCCCTGTGGAGCATCATGGCCTGCGTTGCCCTTATCGGTTTGGGTTATGCCAATCTGTTTGCCATCATCTTCTCACTCGCCCTCAAACAACAGCCCGAAAAGGCAAATGAAATCTCATCCCTGTTGATTGTAGGCGTTTCCGGTGGCGTTATAGCCCTTTTGCTGGGCATAGTGTCCGATATTTTCGGATCGCAATGGTCTGCCATGTTTATTTTATCTGCCTTTTGGCTGTATATGGTTTATTTAATCAGAACGATCAATAAGGCGTAAGACCATTTTCTATACCCTCACATTCACTCCTTCTTTCAGCAGGTATTCTTTCAAATCGGGAATGAGGATTTCGCCGAAGTGAAACACGCTGGCGGCTAAGGCTGCATCGGCTTTTCCATGCAGAAAAGTGTCGCGGAAATGTTCCGGCTTTCCCGCTCCGCCCGAAGCGATGATTGGAATGTTCAGCAAGTCGGACAGTCGGCACAAAGCCTCGTTGGCATAACCTTCCTTCACGCCGTCGTGGTTCATGCTGGTGAACAGGATTTCGCCTGCGCCGCGTTCTTGCGCTTCTTTTGCCCACGAAAACAGTTCTTTGTCTGTCGGGATGCGCCCTCCGTTGAGGTAGCAAGTCCATTTTCCATTGTCTAAGCGGGCGTCAATGGCTGTCACCACCACCTGATTGCCAAAATTTCGTGCTATTTCATCAATCAATTCCGGATGGCGGATGGCGGATGAATTGACAGACACCTTGTCTGCACCGGCACCCAAAAGCGTGTCCACGTCTTTTAGTTCGTGAATGCCACCGCCTACGGTGAACGGGATATTAACCCTCTCTGCCACCCGCCGCACTAATTCAACAAAAGTTTTGCGTCCTTCATGCGAGGCGGTGATATCAAGGAAAACCAACTCATCGGCACCCTGACGGCTGTATTCGGCGCCCAATTCCACAGGGTCGCCCGCATTGCGCAAACCAACAAAGTTAATGCCTTTGACGGTGGTGCCGTCTTTAATGTCCAAACATGGGATAATTCGTTTTGCCAGCATCTCTTTAAATGACGTATTTTGGTGATGATTTTTCTGTCAATTCCCTGATGGTTTGCAACGGATGGGTAGAACGGAAAATGAAACTTCCTACCACAAAAACATCTACTCCAGCCTTTGCCAAATCCGCAATATTGCGCAAATCCACGCCGCCGTCCACTTCAATGAGGGCTTTGGAGCCTTTTCGCTCTATCATGTTACGCAGACATGCCACTTTTTCGAAGGTGTTCGCAATAAAAGCCTGTCCGCCAAAGCCCGGATTAACAGACATCAACAGCACTAAATCAATGTCGCCGATCATATCCTCCAACACACTCACCGGTGTGTGCGGATTCAGGCATACTCCCGCTTTCATTCCTTCCTGATGAATGTTTTGCACAGTGCGGTGCAGATGTGTGCAGGCTTCAAAGTGTACAGTCAGCCAGTCGGCGCCTGCCTGTGCAAACTCCGTGATATAGCGGTCGGCAGCCGCTATCATCAGATGCACGTCCAAGGGCTTCGTTGCTTTTTTCTTCACCGCCTGAATGACGGGAAAACCAAAGGAAATATTGGGTACAAACACACCGTCCATGATATCAAGATGAAACCATTCGGCGCTGCTGTCGTTAATCATCTCTATTTCACGATTTAGCGCCCCAAAATCGCAATTGAGAATGGACACGGCTATATGATTCATGCGCTTTGTTTTTTTGCAAAAGTACGAAAAATTTTCAATATACACACAGAAGAATAAAAATGGGGTGCATAGTGATTCAATAGTGATTCAATAGTGATTCATTGTACCTTACGGTTACAGTTCGTTTATCCGTTCCATCGTTCACCCGTTTTTTTTTTATTTTTTGGCTAAATCTTTTTTTGAGGTGCTATGCCCGAAGGGCTTGATTTTCATAACCGCAGGCGAGCGAAGCGTTGCCTGCGGTACGTGTTTCGAGTTTCGAGTTTCGTGTTTCGTGTTTCGAACTCAAAACACGAAACTTTAAACTTTAAACCTTAAACTCAAAACCCGAAACTTTAAACTCCAGCCCGAAGGGCTTATTTCTATTGATATGAATGTCCTACGGACAAGCGAATATTCCCCGTTAGGGGATACATATCAATAGAAAATAGGA
>JAITTD010000107.1 GCA_031287245.1 Bacteroidales bacterium | reverse complement strand
TGATACTGGTAGTATAAGGACGCAAGGATTTACTGTTTTGGTCGGCAAGCGCAAACATTTCATCAATCGAAATGACTTGCCGAACCGTTTCTTGGGCATACACGCCCATCGAACATAATGCCGCACAACAAAGCGACATGATGAACACATTTAACTTGTTCATACAATAATATTAAAAAGAAAAAATGAAAATTAGCTTAAGTCCACAATGACAACTGCGGATTCAAGGGATTCTCCATTCTCCTGCCCAATGGCTGAAACGAGAATGGGGACGTATGGTTACAATATGATGTACACCAAAAAATGATGTAAAAGACTGATTGTCTTGCATTTAAAACGTGGAACTATATGCTCCATATCAAGCACAAAGATACATGAAAATTTCTGGTTTCCAAGCGCGATTTCAAAATAATTCAATCTATTTTATGATAGATGCTAATAATATATTGCTGTATATCAGCATTATAGTATAATGCTTGGTAAGTTCTGCCATCTGCCGAAATTCTTTCTATGGCTCCGATGCCCTTTTCTTTGCCCAATTCGGTGACGGTTCGCGTATTTTTGCCCTTTTCGTCCACAATGTTGGCAAGCAGTCCTTGTTCTACCAGAAAATCATTCAGATCTTTTGCCTTAATCGGTTGCAAATTGCGGGATATGCGGTCAACATTGATTCGGTCGGCTACAACGCTGATAGGGACAGGATCGTTGCTGTCATACGATAATTTTGGAGTAGAAATGACGGATTGTTCCGTCGCTTTTTCCACCTTGTTATCTGCCAAAAAATCATTGATTACTTTTGTAAAAGATTCTGCATAAAGCTGTTGTTTATGTGCGCCCACTCCGGAAACATTCACAAATTCGGCTGCCGTTCTGGGTAGAATACGGCACATATCTACCAACGAGGCATCGGGAAATATCACAAATGAAGGCACAGCCTGACTGTCGGCAATTTCTCGTCTCAAAGTTCTCAACTGATTGAAAAGTTGCTCATTGATATTGTAATACACTGCGGTTGCGTCTTCTCTTCTATCTGTTCTGGATTTCGCTTTTTCTATGCGTTCTCGCTGTGCCATCAAATTGCGCTTCATCATCACCCGTTCTCGAGTCTTCAAAATTTCTGCCGATTTGGGTGTCAACTTGCAAATCGGATATTTGTCGTCAGTGATGTACGCATAGTCATTTTCTATCAGAAAATTAAACACTTCCGCAATCTCGTGTTCACTTTCAGTGCAGATATTGTAGGTGGAAAGGGTATGAAAATTTTGCCTCAATACTTTTTCGCTTTTGCTGCCGCGCAAAGTATCGATAATCAGTCCACGCCCCACACGTTCGCCCGTTCTAACAATGCATGAAAGAATTTTTTGCGACAGTATTGTGATGTCCACCATTTCGCTCGCGTCGTTGCAATTACTACATTCTCCGCAATTTTCATGTTTGCTTCGTTTTTCGCCAAAATAATTCAACAGGGTTGCCCTCAGGCACAAGTTCGTTTTGCAATACATTTCCATTGCACGCAGGCGCTCTTTGGCTTTTGCGATTAGCACCGCTTTGAGCGCTCCGTCAATCGGCTCTTTGTCCTCGCCGTGCTCAATCAGCCAAAGGTTTGTGACGATATCATGTCCTGAAAACAGGAGTGTACACTCGGCTCGGTTCCCGTCGCGCCCCGCTCTGCCGGCTTCCTGGTAGTAACTCTCAACATCTTTGGGCATATTGTAATGAATCACATAACTCACATTCGATTTGTCAATGCCCATACCGAAAGCGTTGGTCGCAACAATCGTGTTGATGCGATCGAAGAGAAAATCTTCCTGATTTTGAGTGCGTTCATCCTGTGGAAGTCCTGCATGATAAGGAGCGGCTTTCATGCCACATTCCTTTAAGGTAGCAGCCAGTTCTTCAACGGCTTTTCGAGTGGAACAATAAATAATGCCAAATTCGTTGACATGTCTATCCAATATTTCAAACAGGGTTTCGTTTTTGTTCTTTGGTGTTTTGACCTCAAAAAAGAGATTTTTCCGGTCGAAACTGGCTACCACTGTTTTGGGGTTGTTCAGTTGCAAAGAAAGCAAAATGTCTTCGCGAACACGTGGCGAAGCGGTTGCAGTGAATGCCGAAACGACCGGACGGGTTTTCAGTTTGCCGATAAAAGCGGGGATTTTGGAATAACTTGGGCGAAAATCCTGTCCCCACTGCGAGATACAGTGTGCCTCGTCAATCGTCACCATTGAGATGTCGGCGTTTTGCGCGTAGTCTGAAAAATCGGCTGCATCCAATCGCTCAGGCGCCACATAAAGCAGTTTATATTGATGGTTTCGCGCCTGTTCCAAAATAGCCCGTTGTTCCGAAAGATCTTGCGAACTATTCACAAACGCCGCCTTGATACCACTTTGGCGGAGTGCGCTGATTTGGTCGCGCATAAGTGAAATCAGCGGCGAAATGACCAGCGTAGTGCCCGGAAACAGAAGCGCAGGCAACTGAAAACAAATAGATTTTCCGGCGCCGGTGGGCATCACCGCGAGGCAATCCTGGCGCGCTAAAATAGCATCCACAATTTCAGCTTGGTTGTCCCTAAATGTGCTGTGTCCGAAATAGTCTTTTAATACATGCTGTTTTTCATCTATCATGGTCGTATCACAAATTTTCTGCTATTGTAGCGGCTATTTCCTGCATTTCTTCGGCAGGCAATGCCAGCTTCGGACGGTTGAAATCAACATCATACACGCCGTTGATGGGAATCAGGTGGATATGAGCGTGCGGAACTTCCAAACCCACCACTGCCACGCCAATCCGTTGGCAGGGAACGGATTTTTCGATGGCTTTGGCTACCCGTTTGGAAAAAACGGTCAGGCTGCTCAACAAAGCATCGTCCAAATCAAACAGATAGTCGGTTTCGTGTTTCGGAACTACCAATACGTGCCCTTTCGCAATGGGGTTGATGTCCAAAAAGGCGAAATGATGCTCGTCTTCCGCCACTTTGTACGATGGAATTTCGCCTGCTATGATTTTTGAAAAAATACTTGCCATAATGATTCTATTCCCTGTTATCGTGATATTTCCAACACTGTGAATTGCAGTTTGCCAGCCGGAACTAATATTTCAACCGTATCTCCCACCTTTTTGCCCAGTAATCCCTTACCAATGGGCGTAGTGATGGCTATTTTTCCCTCTTTCAGATTGGCTTCCGATTCGGAAACCAGTACATATTCCACTGTTCCGTTGGTTTTCAGGTTTTTCAACTTTACCTTGTTGAGAATCTGCACGCTGGAAGTATCCACACGCGATTCATCCAGCACACGACTGTTGCGTATCACCTCCTCCAATTTGTGAATACGCGCTTCGAGCATACCCTGCGCATCTTTGGCAGCATCATATTCGGCGTTTTCCGACAGGTCGCCCTTGTCGCGTGCTTCCGCAATTTGCCTTGATATGGCAGGGCGGTCAATCGTAATCATACGTTCAAGCTCTTTCTTCATTTTAATGAGCCCTTCTTCCGTTACATAAGAAACTTTATCCATTACTCCCTCGTTTATAATCCATTATATAATAAAAAAGAATCTCGGTCGTCGAAATTCTTTCTTTCGTGACACCAAACATTGTTCTATACTCTTGTTTTTGAAAAACAGTTATCCATATATACAATAAAAAATCCTCCACCTTTTTTGCTTTTCGCACTATGCGACATAATAGCGATAAGTAGCAATTTGAGTACAAAGTAAGTATTCTTTTTTTGAAAAAACAATTTTTTTGAAAAAATTAATGCAATTTTTTTTCTATGGCATCCAAAACATGGTCAATGGCTACCGGTACTCCGTTGTCATTCAGGACGCCCCAGATGTGCTGGCCTTTCCACCGGCAGGCAATGTCGCCGTTGTACTTGTCTTGAATGATGAGTTGCCCCTCTTTCAGCGCGTCGGTCTGCTTAGTGAAGCCGAAATATTTTTCCAGCATCGCTTTGGCTGTGGCAGTAGTGCCTGCATCCATTACGAACAACTGATATTGGTTGTCTCCCAACTTATAGTCCGCTGTAAAAGCGTTGTTCAGAAACTCGTGTCCAAGAAAACTTTGTGCAATATACTGTTCGCTGTGTGCTATCTTATTTTCAGCAGGAAAAACCAGCAATTTGACAGGCAAAGCGGCTTTCGGATTGATTTTTGCTGCAAAATCCTGTGCAATTTTCGTGATTGCCTTGACTGTGACGGCATCGGACGATGGGCTTTCTATCTTCACATATAGTTTATCTACCAAAAAGTTTAGCATAGCCCCTTCCTGGTAACCTTCAGCGCCGATTTTGGTAAAGGCGGTTTCCGTTGGGCGTTCGGAAGCGTATATGCCGAAAGCGTTGATGTCGGAGCCGTGTCGATAGACTTGCACGGTGATGTAGTCCTCACTCTTGGTTTTTTGATACACAAAGACGTTCAATTCCTTGAAATCAAACAGAATATAACCTGGAGCGGCGCCATTGATGCGCTCAAACAAGGAATTTGCGTCAAAAGTTTCCACTTCGGCACTCAACGCCCATCCTTTGACGGCAGGCAATTTGGATTTCAATTCCTGCGGGCTTTGTGCGGCAATGCTCTGTACCCATAGCAGGGCAATCCATAACCAACTCTGTTTTTTCATCGTTTATACCAAAAATTCGTTGGGAACAGTCCGTAAGCGGGTGATATCGCTTATTTTTGCGGCTATTTGGAAACTGTTGGTGCACTTTATGTTGCAGGATGTACAGTTTTTGCAAGGATTGGCGGGCAAATTGAGCGCAAGGATGGTGTCCTTTGCCAGCATCGGGCTTTTGTAGCCATAATTGTACATATACGCCCGCATCATATCGGGAATAGGCAATTTCTCAGGACACTGGGCGATACAACTCTTGCAACCCTGGCAATACAGCCCGTGTTTGCACGATATCTCGGCGATAAACTGCTTTTCGGCGTCCGTCATCTCCGGATTGAGGGCTGCATCGACACACAGTTCCAACTCGTCGAACGAAACGAAGCCGGGGATAGCAGTGTGGATGTTTGGATTCTTCCAAGCCCATTTCAGCGCGGCTTTGGCATCTACTTTTTGGGTTCTTTCCTTGTCGAGAAAGCCTCCTGCCATCGTTTTCATTGCCACGACGCCCAAACCCGCCTTAGCAGCGCGGTCAATAGCAGCGTCCAACTCGTCGTGATGCGTTTGCGTGAAATTATAGGATGTGAGCACTACATCGTAGTTGCCGTTGTCAATGGCGGCATTGATGACATTCGGCTCGTTGCTGTGGGTAGAAACGCCGATGTTTTTGATTCTGCCGGCTTTCTTCAATTTTACCATCGCCTCAACAATGGCAGGGGCGTTGACGTGGTCAACGTTGTCAATGGCGTGATAATAGAGAATTTCTACGTATTTCAGTTTCAAGCGCTTCATGCTGATTTCAAATTTTTCGAGAAATTTGGCGCCCGCATCTGCTTCATCGGCAGGGGTTTTCACTTTGGTAGCCAACACGAAAGAATTGCGGGCTTTTCCCTTGAAAAATGTTCCCAGCATTTCTTCATTTTTCCCGTTTTGGTAAACATGAGCGGTATCGAAGAAGTAAATGCCCGACTTAAATGCCGCGTTGACCACGGCTGGATTGTCGGCTCTCATCACTCCCATGCTCAAGATGGGCACTTTGATACCTGTGCGTCCCAAGATGCGTTCCTCGAATTTGGGCTCGCTATTGCTGTTTACTGCTGCCTGCATTCCGGCAGGGACGACCAATGCTGCGCCTGCTGCGGTGGACAGTTTGAGGAAATTCCTACGATTGACCTGATTTGTGTTCATGACCTGACTGTTTAAAATGTTTGCACAAAAGTAAGTATTTGTTTTTTCTTAATCGTGTTAAAAATCATTAAAAAAATCAAATCTTTTGGGAAGTTGCAATGTGGGTTAAATGATACTGCATGTTTTTGTAACCCGCAAGGCAACAAACCCTTGTTTTAAAACGTATTTAGTCATGAAAAATAAGCAGTTGTAATTAAAAAATTCTTCTGATTTTGATATTCCTGTAATAAACAACGTCTCCGTGATCCTGCAACAAAATGGGTGTTTGAACAGGCGTTGCAAAATCCTTTTTATCGTGAAATTTACTTCCTGCAACCAGCGTGTTGAACGCATCGCTACCACGTTCGTAGGACAGTATTTTTTTGCCGTTCAGCCAGTGTTCCACGTGTTTTCCTTTTGCTATAATCCGAGCCTGATTCCATTCCCCCACCGGATTGACTTTTTTGTCTGCAGGCGCCGGTATCAGGTCGTAGAGCGAGCCTAATGTACGGTTCCCGTTTTTACCCTGCTTGGCGTCGGGGTGTTTTTCATCGTCCAGTACCTGAAATTCGCAACCGAGGTCAGTTCCCGGAAGGATGAAGTATTTGATGCCGCTGTTGGCGCCTTCGGTGAGTTTAAACTCAACAGACAGTTCAAAATCGGAGAACAAGCCTTCGGTAATGATATTGCCACCCTTACCGGCAGGATCGACAGATAACACGCCGTTGTCTATCTTCCAACCCTTTTCGGGGAAAGGCTTTCCTGAATCTTTTTTCCAGCCTTTGGCGGTTTTCCCGTCAAACAGAAGTATCCAGCCCTGTTTCTTCTCTTTTTTGCTCAATTCGGGCAATTGTGCAAAAACGGTTCCTGCGAAAAGAAACCCTATCAACGCTATTCCAACACTTTTTTTCATGATTGAATGATTTATCAGGTTGCAAAGATAATACTTTTTTTCAACATTCGCATATTCATAATTCAGCATTTTTAATGCGTTAGCCCTGCATCATTCATAAGGGTTGGGGCTTACAAAAAGGCGAGAATTCCGTTCCACAAGGCGTTGCCCTGTGCTATTGATTTCGCTCTTTCAGAGCGGTTTATACTCCATAAAATTATCATCCGAACACGACATTAGAAATAAACAAAAACGACAATTTGAAATGCACCCATTCATAATTAATCATTCATAATTAACAATTAAATATGTACTTTTGCAGTGTTAAAAGATGAACAGTGAGCGATAATAAATATGTTGAAACACCGCTGATGAAGCAATATTACAGCATCAAGGGGAAACATCCCGATGCGATATTGTTGTTTCGTGTGGGCGATTTTTATGAAACTTATGGAGAGGATGCCGTGCAGGCAGCGGAAATTTTGGGTATCACCCTTACGCGAAGAGCCAATGGCGCTGCTGCTTTTGTTGAATTGGCAGGTTTCCCCTATCATGCGATGGACACCTATTTGCCGCGTTTGGTGCGGGCAGGTCAACGGGTTGCCATTTGCGACCAGTTGGAAGACCCTAAACTGGCCAAAACGCTTGTCAAACGTGGCGTTACGGAGTTGGTTACCCCCGGAGTGGTGCTCAACGACCAAATTTTAGATACGCGGGAAAATAATTTTCTGGCTTGTGTGCACGTGGAAAAAAGCCTTGTCGGCATTGCCTTTCTGGATATATCCACCGGCGAGTTTCTTGTTGCCGAAGGAACGGCAGATTATGTGGACAAACTGCTGGGTGGCTTCAATCCCAAAGAAATTTTGATAGAACGGAAGCAGCAAGGCTGGTTCAAAGACACCTTCGGCACGCGGTTTTACCTGTCCATCATGGAAGATTGGGCTTTTGTGAGCGACACTGCGCGTGAAAAACTGCTGCGGCATTTCAATATTTTGAGTTTGAAAGGATTTGGCGTTGAAGAGCAAACGCTTGCCGTGACAGCGGCGGGCGCCATTCTGCAATACATGGACATTACCCGCCACGACCAGTTGGGGCATATCAACAAGATGGCACGCCTGAACGAGGATGAAAATGTATGGTTGGATAAATTTACCATTCGCAACTTGGAACTGTTGTACCCTGTCAGTGAAGGCGGGCACACACTTTGCGAGGTGCTCGACCGAACGCTCACCCCTATGGGCGCTCGTTTGCTGAAACGCTGGATTACGCTTCCCTTGAAAGACATACGTCGCATCAACGAGCGTTTGGAAGTGGTGGACTATTTCTGCCAACAGGATGAAGCCAGTCCGATTGGAGAATGTCTGCGACAGATTGGCGACATGGAAAGAATGATAGCGCGTGTGGCAGCCGGAAAAGTGACACCACGCGAAATGCTGCAACTGCATATCTCGCTGAACATGGTGAAAGAGATAAAAAAAATGTGCATGGAAGTGAACAACGAGCCATTGCGCAGGATTGCCGAGCAGTTTAACTCGTGCAGCACTATTCGGACCCGTATTGCACACGAATTGACGAAAGACCCGCCGGCGGCTATCGGCAAAGGCAATGTGATAGCCGATGGCGTTTCGGCAGAATTAGACGAACTCAGAAATCTGCGCAGTTCGGGGAAAACCTGTTTGGAAAAAATGCAACAAACCGCTATTGAGCAAACGGGCATCACTTCACTCAAAGTGGATTTCAACAACGTGTTCGGCTACTATATTGAGGTGCGCAACACGCACAAGGATAAAGTCCCTGCCGGCTGGATACGCAAACAAACCTTGGTGAGCGCCGAACGCTACATCACGGAGGAACTGAAAGTATATGAAGCGAAAATTCTGGGCGCCGAAGAGAAGATACTGAAATTGGAAGCAGAATTGTTTGCAGCATTGGTGGCTTCGGTAGCCGAGTATATTCCTGCTATTCAACTCAATGCCGCACTGATTGCACGCTTGGACTGTCTGCGCTCTTTTGCCTGCGCTTCCTGCGAGCATCGCTATGTCAAGCCTGTCATTACCGATGGCGACAGCATCCATATCAAACAGGGGCGGCATCCCGTCATTGAGACATGGCTTGCGCCAGACAAACCCTACGTTGCCAACGATGTGTGGCTGGACAGTGTTGAGCAGCAAATCATCGTGATTACCGGACCCAATATGTCGGGCAAGTCTGCCATGCTGCGGCAAACGGCGCTGATTACGCTGATGGCGCAAATGGGCTGTTATGTTCCCGCGCAGGAAGCCGAAATTGGCTATGTGGACAAGATATTCACCCGTGTGGGCGCGTCGGACAACATTTCGCAGGGCGAATCCACTTTTATGGTGGAGATGACCGAAGCGGCAAGCATCATGAATAGCCTGTCGCCGCGCAGTCTTGTCCTGCTCGACGAGATAGGACGCGGCACCAGCACTTACGATGGCATTTCCATCGCCTGGGCTATGGCGGAATACATTCACGAGCACCCCACAGCCAAAGCCAAGACCCTGTTTGCCACCCACTACCACGAATTGAACGAGATGGAGAACAGTTTCACCCGCATCCGAAATTACCATGTAGCGGTGAAAGAACTGGATCAGAAAGTGATTTTCCTGCGCACCCTGACACGCGGCGGGAGCGAACACAGTTTTGGTATTCATGTGGCGCAAATGGCGGGTATGCCCAAAAGCATTGTCACTCGTGCCGGAGAAATACTGAAAGAGTTGGAAAACAACCAGTCGGAAGTAGGCAGTCAATCGTCGGTAGCCAAGCCGATAGCCGAACTTGGGCACAAACGCGATGGCTACCAACTGTCCATCTTCCAGTTGGACGACCCTGTGCTGAAACAAATTCGCGATGAAATCAAAAAGACCGACATCAACAATATTACGCCTTTGGAAGCGCTGCAAAAACTGAACGAAATAAAAACCTGGGTGGGATTGAAATAAATAACATTTGTCAATCAAGCCGAATATCCTTGTTGATTTCGTCGGCTTCCACTACGCCGTCCCTTAGTCTGATGATGCGGTGTGCGTAACGCGCAATGTCTTCTTCGTGTGTCACCAGCACGATAGTGTTTCCATTGCGATGAATTTCGCTGAAAAGACGCATAATATCAATGGACGTTTTTGTGTCTAAGTTTCCTGTCGGCTCATCGGCGAGAATGATGGAAGGATTTCCCACTAAGGCGCGTGCTACGGCAACTCTCTGCCGTTGGCCTCCCGACATTTCGTTGGGTTTGTGATACATTCGGTCGGTTAACCCCACCTGTTCTACCACTTTCAACGCTTTTTTCAATCGTTCGTGTTTCGTCACTCCGGCATAAATCAACGGCAATTGAACGTTCTCCAAAGCGTTGTAGCGTGGCAAAAGGTTGAAAGTCTGAAATACAAACCCGATTTCCTTGTTGCGAACTTCGGCGAGGTCGTCATCCTGCATCTTGCTAACATCGTGGTTGTTAAGAATATATCTGCCGTGCGTAGGCGTATCCAAACAACCAATGATATTCATCAAGGTCGATTTGCCGGAACCGGATGGTCCCATAATCGCCACATATTCATTCTTTTCGATATCTATACTTATCGATTGCAAAGCGGGTACCTCTATTGTACCTACTACGTATATTTTGGCTACATCCGCCAATTCTATCAATTTTTCCATTTCGAGTGTATTCAAGCCTTAATAATCAGTGACAAAGGTAGTGGATGTTTTGATGATAGAAAAAGAAATCCTGTTATTTTCCGTTAAATATTGTTAAAAGAAGGTGTAACTTTTTGATTGAAGCGCAGGAACAACTATTTTTGTAACAGAAAGTTTTAACATAATGAAGAAATATATTTGGTGGATTGCAGGCGCTGCAGTCTTGATAATTGTGATTGTTTTTGGGGTGAGCCGATCCAAAAAAGGGATGGATATTGAATTAACGGGAGAAGTGCAACAAGGTGATTTTGAGGTATTAGTAGCCGTCACCGGCGAATTGCAGGCAATGAATTCCCAAAAAATCATGGCACCTTCCGAGTTGAAAACCGGTATCTTTCGCTATGGCGATTACAAGATTCAGGATTTGGTAGTGGAAGGAACTGTCGTTGATTCGGGCGATATAGTCGCCGAAATCGACAGGAGTACTGCGGGAAATAGCCTTCTGGATGTGGAAGAAGCCATTGAACAGGCAGAAACCAAGTTTCTTACTACGCAACTGGATACCACAATGACTTTGCAGAAACTGCGGGATGACTTGCTCAATACGGAGTTTGCCGTGGAAGAGGCGCGAATTAAATTAGAGCAATCGCAATTTGAACCCCCAGCCACCATTCGTCAGGCTGAGATTGACTTGGACAAAGCCAAAAGAGCCTTGGAACAAGCCCGATCCACTTATTTGCTTCAAGTGGAGAAGTCGAAAGCCAGCATGAATGAAGCGAGCCTTCTTTTGGCTAAACAACAACGCCGCCGCACAGAGATGATGGAAATATTGCAGCAATTCACCATTCGGGCGCCCAAGAAAGGGATGGTGATCTATCTCCGCGAATGGAACGGGCAAAAACGAAAAATAGGCTCATCCATCAGCCCGTGGGATTTAACGGTTGCCACCTTGCCCGATTTGTCGGTGATGATTTCCAAAACGTATGTGAACGAAATTGACATCAGCAAGGTAAAGAAAGGTCAAAAAGTGCGCTTAGGCGTGGATGCCTTTCCCGACAAGAATTTCACCGGCGAAACAACTTATGTTGCCGACATAGGCGAACAATTAGCCAATACGGATGCCAAAGTGTTTGAAGTTCAGATAAAAGTGAATGAATACGACCCCATTATGCGTCCTTCCATGACTACCAGCAATACGATTGTCATCAATACACTGTACAATGTAAAATATGTACCGATTGACGCCATTTTTACTCAAGACAGTATCCCCTTTGTTTATTCGACATCCCATGTTAAAAAGATAGTGCTGCTTGGAGAGGCGAATGACAATCAGGTGGTGATTGACCAGGGTTTGGAAACCGGCGAAAAAGTGCTCATTTCCATACCGGAAAATGCCGACACATGGAAGTTGACCGGCGAAGAACTTATTCCGCTTATCAAAGAGCGACAATTGCAAAAATTGAAGGAAAAAGAGGA
Source organism: Bacteroidales bacterium (assembly GCA_031287245.1). Classification (GTDB taxonomy): domain Bacteria; phylum Bacteroidota; class Bacteroidia; order Bacteroidales; family UBA4181; genus JAIRLS01. The sequence continues at coordinate 8,156 of JAITTD010000107.1, read as the reverse complement.
AATGGATAGGAAAGCAGAAGAAGCCAAAAAGAATAAGCAGCGCCATCAGGGAGGACATCCGGGTCAACAAACCGTTATGCCTCATTAACCACCAAAATAACGGCATATATGCACTTTTTCAAAAGATACATGCACGATATAAGGATAGCCGTTGAGTCTATTCTTGCCAACAAACTGCGTTCCATACTCACCGCATTGGGCATCATATTTGGAGTGAGCGCCGTCATCAGCATGATGGCGATAGGCAACGGTGCACAACAGGAAATATTGGAGCAAATCAAGATGGTGGGCGTCAACAACATTATCATCACCCCCCTGTTGCCGGAAGAGGACGAAGACAAAGGTGAAGACACCAACAGCGCAGCCGATGCCGGTCAAAAAAAGAAATTCTCCAAAGGCTTGACAATGGCAGATGCAGAAGCGATCAGTGATTTGGTGTCGTCGGTAAAAGTGATGAGTCCCGAAATATCCATGAACTCCTTTGTCATACAGCATGGCATTAGAGAACAAGCCAAACTGGTAGGCATCTCAAAAGAGTTTTTCCAGTTATACGACCTGCCGCTCGAACAGGGAACCATTTTTGACGCCCGTCAGGAAGAGAACGGATTGGCAGTATGTCTTATCGGAGCCAACATTCGCAGCCGCTTCTTCAACCTGTCCGAACCATTGGGCGCATACATCAAAGTGGGAGACGTGTGGCTGAAAGTAATCGGCGTATTGGAACGCAGCAATATCACCATCACCGGACATCAACAGTCGGGTGTGAATGTCATCAATGATAATGTGTTTATTCCTGCCAAAACCATGCTGTTGCGTTTCAAAAACAGAGCGCTGACGCAACCCAATGCCGGTACTACCATGCAACGGGGACGCCAGATTATCGTAACCACTGCCACAACCGACACCAAAAAGAATTACCATCAACTGGACAGAATTGTGGTGCAGGTGAAAGAAACGGAGCAAATAACGCCCACCGTTGAACTGCTCAGCCGGATGCTTCTGCGTCGCCATTCGGGAGTGATGGATTTTGAAATCACAGTGCCCGAAATGCTGCTCAAACAACAGCAACGCACCAAAGAAATTTTCAATATCGTGCTGGGCGCTATCGCCAGTATTTCGCTGTTAGTGGGCGGCATCGGCATCATGAACATCATGTTTGCTTCGGTGATGGAACGTATTAAGGAAATAGGCACCCGCATGGCTATCGGAGCAAAAAAGAAAGACATTGTGGTGCAATTTCTGTCCGAAGCAGTGCTCATTTCCGTTTCGGGAGGGCTGATAGGTGTGATTCTCGGCGTGATTGCGTCGTGGCTCATCACCAAATTTTCGGGCATCTTGACCATCATGTCCATTGGTTCCGTATTGGTGTCGTTCCTCGTTTCGGCAACAGTCGGCATCATTTTTGGCTATTCGCCGGCAAAAAGAGCATCCGAAAAAGACCCGATAGAATCTTTGCGATACGAATAGCAATACCTTTCTTGACAGGAAAGCGATTCTTTTTGGCATCGAAAGAGGTCGCTTGCAGGATAGAACAATTGACAATATCATACATATAATATATGTATGATGTATCAAAGATATTTTTTTGATTTTTTTTTATCTTTTATTGTTTATAAGAAAAAAAGCCGTACCTTTGCGCTCCACTTTTTAGAGGTGGTGATGCGTGATAAGAAGGCGTATGTTTATAAGAATCAATAGATAACGAATAAAACGGCACCCTTTAGCATCAATAATGAATGGATAATAAAAAGATAAAACCATGAAGGTACGAGCATCTATCAAGAAAAGAAGCGAAGATTGTAAAATAGTAAGACGCAAAGGTCGTCTTTATGTAATAAATAAAAAGAATCCGAAGTTTAAACAACGTCAGGGATAATTTTAAACATTTTGTTGTAATATGGCAAGAATTGTTGGTGTTGATTTACCAAGTAAGAAGCGTGGAGAAATAGGTCTGACCTACATTTATGGTATAGGACGCAGCTCTGCCCGGAAAATTTTAAGTACAGCCGGTATCGATTTCGATAAAAAAGTACAGGATTGGGATGACGATGATTTGGGAAAAATCCGTACCATTCTCAACGAAGAATACAAAGTAGAAGGCGAATTGCGATCTTCGGTGCAGATGAACATCAAGCGATTGATGGACATCGGTTGCTACCGTGGTGTTCGTCATCGTATCGGTTTGCCAGTTCGCGGACAGAGCACCAAGAACAATGCCCGCACCCGTAAAGGCAAGAAAAAAACCGTTGCAAACAAAAAGAAAGCCACTAAGTAAATAAGAAACAGGATTATGGCAAAAAAATCAGGAACCACCAAGAAAAAAGTAGTAAAAGTAGAATCTACCGGACAAGCGCACATCAACGCATCTTTCAATAACGTTATTGTCACTTTGGCAAACAACACGGGACAAGTGATTTCGTGGTCGTCGGCAGGCAAAATGGGATTCAAAGGTTCAAAGAAGAATACGCCTTATGCGGCACAAACCGCAGCCGCCGATTGCGCGAAAGTTGCTTTCGACATGGGCTTGCGCAAAGTAAAAGCCTTTGTGAAAGGACCCGGTTCTGGACGCGAATCAGCCATCCGCACCATCCACGGCGCAGGCATTGAAGTCACAGAGATAGTTGACGTTACGCCGCTTCCGCACAACGGTTGCCGTCCTGCCAAACGCAGAAGGGTATAAAACAGGCTTTCATATAACAGTACGAAATATTTTAAATAGCAATGGCAAGATATACCGGACCTAAAACCAAAATAGCAAGAAAATTCGGCGAGGCAATTTTCGGACCCGATAAAAATTACGACCGCAAGCCACATCCTCCGGGACAGCACGGTAATTCCAAAGGACACAAAAAAACTTCGGAATATGGCGTTCAGTTGAAGGAAAAGCAAAAGGCGAAATATACCTACGGCGTGTTGGAACGCCAGTTTTCCAACCTGTTCGACAAAGCGCACCGCAGTCACGGCGTTACCGGTGAAGTGCTTCTCCAACTTTTGGAGTCGCGTCTGGATAATGTAGTGTATCGTTTGGGCATAGCGCCTTCGCGTCCCGCAGCCCGTCAATTGGTGACACACAGCCATATCGTTGTCAACGGTGAGGTGGTGAACATACCGTCCTATCAAGTAAAAAGCGGTCACATCGTTGGCGTCCGCGAACGTTCCAAGTCATTGGAAGTAATTACCAACTCTGTTGGTCGCCAGTCACGTTACTCGTGGTTGGAATGGAATGTAAGCGAACTGTCAGGCAAGTTTTTAAACGTTCCTGAGCGCACTGATATTCCTGAAAATATTAAGGAACAACTGATTGTAGAATTGTATTCAAAATAATAATATAACATGGCGATTTTAGCTTTTCAAAAACCCGATAAGGTGGTTATGCTCGAAGTAGATGACAAGCATGGCAAATTCGAGTTCAGACCGCTGGAACCCGGTTTCGGGGTTACAGTAGGTAATGCTTTACGCAGAATTTTGCTGTCATCGCTGGACGGGTTTGCCATCACCAAAATCAAGATAGACGGTGTGGATCATGAATTTTCCGCAGTTCCCGGAATTGTGGAAGACGTCACCGAGATAGTGTTGAACCTGAAACAAATTCGCCTGAAAAGGATTGACGAGACAACCGAAAGCGAAACCATTCATTTGGTGCTCAACGGTCAAACCCAATTTAAAGCCGGCGATTTGGACAAATTCCTCGTTGGTTTCAAGGTGCTGAATCCCGATTTATTGCTTTGCACTATGGAAAGCAATGTCAAACTGCAAATGCGGATTGATATTGAAAAAGGTCGAGGATACGTGCCTGCCGAGGAAAACAGACCGGCAGATGCCGAAATAGGACTGATAGCCATAGATTCTATCTTCACGCCTATGAAAAACGTCAAGTATTACATTGAAAATTACCGTGTGGAACAAAAAACGGACTACGAAAAACTGGTAATAGAATTAGATACTGACGGCTCTATTCACCCCAAAGAGGCACTCAAAGAAGCAGCCAAAATCCTGATTCACCACTTTATGCTTTTCTCTGACGAGAAAATTACCCTCGAAGTGGAAGAAAAGAAACCTACGGATGAGTTTGATGAAGAAATCATCAAAATGCACTCGCAGTTGAAGACCAAATTAACCGATATGGATCTCTCGGTGAGAGCACTCAACTGTCTGAAAACAGCCGAAGTAGAAACCTTGGGAGATTTGGTAAGATTCAGTAAAAATGATTTGTTGAAATTCCGCAATTTCGGTAAAAAATCGCTGACCGAATTGGATGAACTGCTGGAAAGCATGAATCTGAATTTCGGAATGGACATCAATAAGTATAAATTGGATAAGTTGGATAAATTAGACAAACTGGAGAAATTAGAGAAATTAGAAAAGCCGGAGAAGCCGGAGAAATCAGATAAATCAGATAAGGAATAAGATAAGATTAAGATAATGAGACACGCAAAAAAAATCAATCATCTTGGACGTACCAACACACATCGTTATGCAATGTTGTCGAATATGGCGTCTTCGTTGATCAAGCACAAACGCATCTCTACTACTTTAGCCAAGGCAAAAGCACTGCGGGTATATGTAGAACCGTTGATTACTCGTGCGAAAGAAGACACAACCCATTCACGCCGTGTGGTGTTCGGATATTTGCAGGACAAAGATGCCGTAACAGAATTGTTCCGCGAAGTCTCCACCAAAATTATGGATCGCCCGGGCGGTTACACCCGCATCCTGAAAACAGGATTCCGCCACGGTGACGATGCCGAAACCTGTATCATCGAATTGGTAGATTACAACCAGAATATGCTGGATGCTAAGGAAAGCAAGAGTAAAACCGCCACCACGCGCAGAAGTCGTCGTGGAGGCAAAAAAACTGCCAATGCAGCCGCAGCGCCTGCCACCGAATCAACAACGGGCGAAGTTGCTAAAGCGAAACCCAAAGTAGAAATTGAAGAAGCAACAATTGTTGAAGACGTAAAAGCAGAAGCACCGGAAGAAACCGCACCGGAGGCTGAAAAAACAGAAGAATAAGTTTAATCATGATGTGAAAAAGAGGCGGCAGCAATGTCGCCTCTTTTTTTGTATGGTGAATCTATAAAATCACTATCTTTGTCCCAAATTAAAGCATGAAAATCGTTATTCCATTTGAAGTTGTCGCGCTTGGCGAAGAAAACAGTTATCACCTGCTTGTGAGCGGGAAACTGAACGGCAAACCATGCGATTTACTGATTGATACCGGCGCATCGCAAACGGTTTTCGACATGGCACTCATTCCGGAATTACCGAAAAAAGACCAGCCCGAAATCCAGTCGTCGGGCATCATCGCCGGCGAAATGATGACAAGTTTCGGCATCGTCAACCGGTTTAAGATGGGCGAACTGAAACTCAAGGACTGGCGGGTAGTGTTGATGGACATGAATCACATCAACGACATCTATCAGCGGTTTTCACCCAAACGCATATCGGGATTGATAGGGAGCGACTTTTTACTGCGCTACAAAGCAGTGATTAATTACAAAAAACGACATTTGGTATTGAGATCATGAAAGTAACAGCACATATCAAACGCAGTTTTTCGAGGATGCTTTTTTGGTTGGAAGAACATTCCATCGGCATTTTAGCCACCATTGCCATACATTTATTGCTTGTTTCCGTTTTTCTGGTACTGAAAATAACAGCCTTCACAGAAGGAGAATATGTCATTACGATAGACAGTTCGCAGATAATGGAAGAAAAACCGGAGCAACCGGAGGTGGTACAGGAAACTGCGCAGGAGTTCATTCAACAGATGAACGAGGAGTACAATATCCGCAATGTGCCGGTGAACACAGCCGAAAAAAAGGCAGTGGAGAATATCGACCAGATGGTGAAGGACATTAAAACGGAGATGAATATCGTGGACCCGCCCGAACCTGTTGCAGAAGCGGTACAGGAAAAAGAAGAAAAAACGGCGCAGATTTACGACGAAAAATATCCCGAAAACGCGCTGGGCGAACGGACCATTTACAAGGGTCCGACAACGGTGTCCTACGAATTGAGCGACCGACGGCATACGTGGATGCCCGTGCCGGTGTATAAATGTCCGGGACGTGGCAAAATAGTGGTGGACATAGTGGTGAATCCCAGAGGGTACGTCATACAGGCAGAAGTCAATAAGGCACTGTCGGATGCTGACCCCTGCCTGATAGATGCCGCCAAACGCGATGCCGAACGGTCGCGCTTCAGTGAATCCTCATCAGCGCCAGCCAAACAGCAGGGAAGCATCACATATAGTTTTGTAGCACAATAAATAAATGACACTCATAGCAGACAGCGGTTCCAGCAAGACAACATGGTGTTTGACAGACCATTCCGGCGTGGTGAAAGAATTTAGCACCAAAGGCTACAATCCTTGTTATCCGGGTAGCGAATCCCTTTCTGACATTCTGAAACCCCATCTGAATGTCGATTTCGACCCCAACGAGGTCACAAAAGTGGCTTTTTACGGAGCTGGCGTGTTGGACGACAAATACAGCGTGATTGAGCAGGCGATACAGCCCATCTTCCCTCATGCCAAAATAGACGCGGCATCTGATTTGATGGCTGCTGCGCGTGCTTTATTAGGACATGACAGTGGATTTGCCGCGATACTGGGCACAGGCTCAAACTCCTGCCTCTACGACGGAACAAAAATCACTCATCAGGTGAAACCATTAGGATTTATCCTTGGCGATGAAGGCAGCGGCGCTTATATGGGCAAATATCTCATTGGAGCGTATCTGCGCAATGATATGCCCGATGACGTTCGCAAAGCGTTTAAGGAAACCTGCCGCCTGACAGACGAAGAGTTGATAACGCAGGTGTATTCCAACCCAACGCCCAACAGATACTGCGCATCCTTCGCAAATTTCCTCACCGGCGAAATGGCAGGACACGAATACATGGAAAACGTTGTCCGCCATTCGTTTAATGCTTTTTTTCATCATATTGTGTCCAAATATCCTGATTATGGCGATTATGCCTTCAACTGCGCAGGCTCTATCGGATGGCTTTTCAGACGAACGCTGGCTGAAGTTGCAAAGGAATACGGTATGATGACCAAAAATATCATCAGCAGCCCCATGGAGGGATTGGTGGTGTATCATCAATTGACAGTGGACAGTTGACAATGTTTTAGCAACACTTTAAAATAAATAATTCTGGGACGCATTCTTGCCATTGATTACGGACGAAAACGCACGGGAATAGCCGTGACCGACCCCCTGCAAATGATTGCAAGCGCATTGGAAACAGTGCCCACAGCGCAAGTCATGGACTGGTTGCGGCAATACACGAGCCGCGAGCCGGTGGAACGCATCATAGTGGGCGAGCCGGTGCATCTCAACGGCAATGTGTCGGACACGATGACACAATTTGTCAACCCCTTTGTCACCCGACTGCGAAAAAGTTTTCCCGACAAGGAAATATTTCTGGTGGACGAGCGCTTCACCTCGAAATTAGCCGCAATGGCAATGCTCAAAGGCGGTATGAAGAAAAAAGAACGGCAGAAAAAAGACAATTTAGACAAGTTGAGCGCTGCAATTTTGCTGCAAGGATATTTGGAAACATTGAAACGGTGATTCGATGGTGATCAGCAAAAAAAAACTTTTTCCCAATTCTTTCCAGAATTGCCCTGTAATTTTGCAGCATTAAATTTTTAATTTTATGAATATGACAAAGAAAATTTTTATGTGCATTGCAGTAGCAATGATGAGTGCAGTTTTATGTACTGCCTGCGGCAAAGAAAAAGTTATTTCGGCAAACGACCTGCCCAAAACAAGTCGGGAGTTTTTGAAAAAGCATTTTCCTGGTGCAAAAGTAAGTATCGTTACCAAAGAATGGGACGATTACGATGTGCGGTTGAACAACGGTTTTGAAATCAGTTTCACGCGCAACGGCGAATGGGACGAGGTGGATGGAAACCGCAATGCCGTTCCGCAAAGTGTGATTGATTTATTGCCGAAAGCAGTCGCCATCTATGCTTCGGAGCATTTTCCCGAAGCGCAAATCGTTTCTGTCAATCGCGAGCCGTTTGGCTACGATGTCGATTTGTCCAATGGCTTGGATTTGGAATTTGACAGCAAAGGAAATATTCGGGAAATTGACGATTAACCGATTGTAGAGACGGTGTGCGCACCGTCTCTACCTCCTTTAAA
>JAITTD010000087.1 GCA_031287245.1 Bacteroidales bacterium | reverse complement strand
TTGAAATCATGAAATTAATAACAAGCATTTTGAAAACAACCAAAAAAGCATTAATAATTAATAATTAATAATTAAACATTACTCATTCTATGTTCAGTTTTTCGGATTTAACCCATTGGATAGACAGTTCGCTTCGGCTGTGGATGAGCGATGGATGGACGCTCTTCATTGAATTTGTCCTTACAGGGGTTATGATTTTGCTGTCTTATGCGATATTGGCGCTTATCCTGATATTGGTAGAGCGCAAGGTATGCGCATGGATGCAGTGCAGGCTGGGACCCAATCGCGTCGGTCCCTGGGGCTTGTTCCAAACCGGCGCCGACATGATTAAGATTCTGCTCAAAGAAATCGTCAACATCAACCGCTCGGATAAATTACTGTTCCGGTTGGCATCGTTCATTGTCATCCTCGGCTCGGTGCTTACCTTTGGCGCATTGCCCTTTGCCAAAGGCTTGCAGGTTATCGACTTCAACATCGGCGTGTTTTACCTGCTGGCTGTGTCGTCTCTTGGCGTGGTGGGCATTTTGCTGGCAGGCTGGGCAAGCAACAGCAAATACACCATGATTGGCGCTATGCGAAGCGGCGCACAATTGATTAGTTATGAACTGTCATGCGGGTTGGCGCTGCTGTCTATCGTTGTGTTGTCCGGAACCATGCAACTTTCGGAAATTGTGGAACAGCAATCCGAGATGTGGTTTATCTTCAAAGGACACGTGCCTGCCTTCATCGCCTTTGTCATCTACTTGATTGCAGGTCACGCCGAAACCAATCGCGGTCCTTTCGACCTTCCTGAAGCAGAGTCGGAACTCACCGCCGGCTATCACACGGAATATTCGGGTATCCAGTTCGGATTCTTCTATCTGGCGGAGTACATGAATATGTTTATCATCGCAGCCATCGCTTCCACTATGTTTTTGGGCGGATGGATGCCGCTGCACATCCCCGGATGGGAAGGATTGAACGGTGTAATGGACTGCATCCCGTCGGTAGTGTGGTTTCTGGCAAAAACGGGTTTCTGCATCTTCCTGCAACTGTGGGTTCGATGGTCGTTCCCGCGTTTGCGGATTGACCAGTTGCTCAGGCTCGAATGGAAAATCCTGATGCCCATCTGTCTGGTCAACATTTTGTTGATGGCGCTCATCGTAATATTTTAATGAAAAACAAAATGAAGATATTTAGATATATAAAAGATCTGTTGCAGGGAATTTACAACCTGTTGCAGGGGATGTACATTGTGTTTCTCAATATGCTGCGTCCGAAAATTACCGAACAATACCCCGAAAACCGCCTGAAAAAGGTGAAAATGGAGCGTTTCAGAGGTATCCTGACGATGCCTCACAACGAGCGCAACGAACACAAATGCACCGCTTGCGGCATCTGCGGAATGAACTGTCCCAACGGCACGATACAGGTGATAAGCAAAAAAGAAACCGACGAAACCGGCAAAGAACGAAGGGTGTTGGACAAGTATCTCTACGACACAGGCAGTTGCACGTTTTGCGCCCTTTGCACCCTCTCCTGCCCGCAAGTAGCCATCGAATGGTCGCCTGAGTTTGAGCACACCGTGTTCACACGCAGCAAACTGGAAAAGCAGCTCAACCGCGAAGGCTCAACATTGGAAGTAAAACCGAAAATAAATCATATCTGATATGGGAGCATCCATCATTTTTTACATTTTGGCGGTCATCATCATTGTATCGGCAATATTGGCAGTCACCTCAAAGCGGATGCTGCGGGCGGCAACCTTCCTGCTGTTTGTGCTCATTGCCTCTGCGGGCTTGTATCTGCTGCTCAACTATCACTTTCTGGCAGCGGTGCAGTTGTCCGTATATGCGGGAGGCATACTCATTCTGTTCATCTTCGCGATATTGCTCACAAGTGGTGCCAAAGACGACCGTACCGAACCGGAGGACAAGCCCAAAGTGCTGTTGGGCATTCTCACTGCCGTCGGCGGGTTAGCAATCACCGGAATGGTCGTGTTGAAGCACCAATTTCTGTACAGCAACAATTCAACCATCACTGGCGATGCGGAAATCAACATGAAAGTCATCGGAAATGCCCTGATGGGAACGGAAAAATACCAGTACCTGCTGCCTTTCGAGGTATTGAGCGTGCTGCTGTTAGCCTGCATCATCGGAGGCATATTAATTGCACGAAAACGCTAATACCAAATGATAATGCCGGAAAATGACGTAGCATTTCGTACCAATAGTTGGGACAAAGAGGACAAAGAACTTGACCAGTCGTTGCGACCTTCCGGTTTCGGCGAATTTAGCGGACAGCAAAAGGTGGTGGACAACCTGCGGGTGTTTGTGCAAGCCGCCAAAATGCGCAGCGAAGCGCTCGACCACGTATTACTGCACGGTCCGCCGGGCTTGGGCAAAACAACGCTGGCAAACATCATCGCCAACGAATTGGGCGTAAACCTGAAATTGTCATCCGGACCTGTGTTGGATAAACCGGGCGACCTTGCCGGCATTCTCACCAATCTTGAAAAAAACGATGTACTGTTTATTGATGAAATACACCGACTGAGCCCCGTGGTGGAGGAGTATCTGTACTCGGCAATGGAGGACTATTCCATTGACATACTGATAGACAAAGGTCCCAGCGCACGTTCCATACAGCTTACGCTGAATCCTTTCACACTGGTGGGCGCTACCACGCGCTCAGGCTTGCTGACAAGTCCACTCAGGGCGCGTTTTGGCATCACCTGCCATCTGGAATACTATCACACCGAGATACTCACCGGCATTGTAACCCGCGCTGCCCGAATATTGGATGTTCCCATCGCCGCAGAAGCGTCGGTAGAGATAGCCTCGCGCAGTCGCGGAACGCCGCGTATCGCCAACGCCCTGTTGCGCAGAGTGCGCGACTTTGCCCAAGTGAAAGGCGACGGATCCATTACCCTTGCCATTACCCGCTTCGCCTTAGACGCGCTGAACATTGACAAGCACGGATTGGACGAGATGGACAACCGCATATTGCGCACCATCATTGAAAAGTTTCATGGCGGTCCTGTTGGGCTGTCCACCATTGCCACCGCCGTTGGCGAAGACTCAGGCACCATCGAAGAAGTATATGAGCCGTTCCTCATCAAGGAAGGCTACATCAAGCGAACGCCGCGCGGACGGGAAGTAACCCCAACAGCATACTCCAATCTGGGCATCAGCAAATACAAAGACCCGGAACTTCTGTTCTAAGAATTACGGTTTAAAAAATAACCCGCTGATTTGCCCTTCTTTGTTGAATACCAATTGGATTTTCAGAACGCTCGTTTCAAAGGTACAGGGGATCAACAGAATTTTATACTGTTGGTGATTTTGCTGGTAGTCCTGCTCTGTGATGCTCGTGGTATCGGCTTTTTGCAATTTACCCGCGCCGAGTTGTACCTGCACCCATGCCAAACGCAATTGCTTTTCGCTCATGGCTTTCTTCATGGTAGTGTCAAAAAATGTCGTAATTTTGGCAAAATCCTCTTGTGCAAAGGCATTGACGATGGTTACTGCCGTTTGGTGTATATCCGACAAATCCAATTCCTGCACTGTCGGCTCCTGCACCGGTGTGACAAGCGACAAACTTGACGCAACAGCGAATATGGCAAACTTCCGCACAACAAATACATTGACTGCAATGGAAAGAACCTCAGCAAGGATGACGCCCACGATGAAAAATATCGTGCCTTTTGTGCCTTTGAGGTGGCATGATACGGCACAGGCATTGTACATCAGCGCGACTGTCCATATAATCACGACGATAGCAAACAGGGAAAAAGAAATCACGTAAACCATGTTTGTCATCAACGGCGAAAGGAAGCCGAAGAGGGCTGCTAACAAGTAAGGCGCACGCGCTAATGCCAGCGTTCCTGCCACGTCAACGAGGCGAAGACTACGCGATTTGAAAAGCAACAAAGCCCCCAACCACATCAAAAGCGTAATGGATAACAAATTGACAATCTGACAAATGAGCGCCATTGAAATGGAAGTTTCATAGATATGAACATCCAACACGCCTTTAAAACCGATGCCGCTGTACACGCCTGCCAAAGCCGTGAGCGCCATTACTGCTAATCCGGTTGTCAATGCCTTCCAGCCTGCAATCCGTTCAAACGGATTCAATAAAAATTTTACTTTCATTTTTTGAATTTTAAATTTGATGTT
>JAITTD010000022.1 GCA_031287245.1 Bacteroidales bacterium | reverse complement strand
TTTCTCTTTTATTTTCAATTGTTTACAACACTTCAGGTGCTAATGAAACTATTTTCATGAAACCATCGCGCAATTCGCGGGCAACGGGTCCGAAAATACGGGTTCCTCTGATTTCACCTGCATTATTGAGTAATACTACTGCATTGTCGTCGAAGCGAATATAAGAACCGTCAGCGCGGCGTATTTCCTTCTTGGTGCGAACCACGACGGCTTTGCTTACTGAACCTTTCTTTACTTCACCGGCAGGCAATGCGTCTTTCACTGCCACTACAATTGTATCACCCACGCTGGCATAACGCCTTTTCGTGCCGCCCAGTACGCGGATGCACAACACTTCTTTCGCGCCGCTATTGTCGGCTACGCTTAATCTACTTTCCTGCTGTATCATGGTTATTTCGCTCTTTCAATGATTTCAACTAATCTCCAATTTTTACTCTTGCTCAACGGACGAGTCTCCATAATGCGGACGGTATCGCCTGCTCCACAAGTATTTTCCTCGTCGTGTGCGTAAAATTTAGAGGTTTTATTTACAAACTTACCGTAAATCGGGTGCTTTACTTTGGTTTTTACGGCAACTACGATGGTTTTATTCATCTTGCTGCTCACCACTTCACCGATACGCTCTTTTCTTAAATTTCTCTTTTCCATTGTCATCTGATTAGTTTTGTTCGGCTAATTCTCTTTTTTTCAACTCTGTGAGCAAGCGTGCAATATCCTTGCGTGCATACTTCAACTTCATTGGGTTGTCTAAGGGTGATACGGCATGATTTAATCTCATCTTCACCAACGTATTCTTTTCTACTTCAATACGTTCTTTCAACTCGGGGGTTGACAATTCTTTTATTTCTGACATTTTCATATTCCGTATCCCTTTATTGTTGTTCAAATACATAATCGCGACGTACAATCATCTTTGTTTGTACGGGCAGTTTTTGTGCACCAAGACGAAGCGCTTCTTTGGCTATCTCAAATGAAACTCCTTCTATCTCAAACATAATGCGACCCGGTGTGATGGGCGCTACAAATCCTTCCGGTGCTCCTTTTCCTTTACCCATACGAACTTCGGCGGGTTTTTTAGTAATCGGTTTATCCGGAAAGATACGAATCCATAATTGACCTTCACGTTTCATGTAACGTGTGATTGCCTGACGTGCTGCTTCTATCTGGCGTCCCGTTATCCAAGCATTTTCGAGGGTTTTGATGCCGAATGAGCCAAATGAAAGTTCATGCCCGCGTTGAGCATTTCCCTTCATGCGTCCCTTCTGCTGCCTCCTGAATTTTGTTTTTTTAGGCTGTAACATTTTTACTTCTTTTTAATTTATGTTTTTGCAATGCCAATGGTAACGGCTCACCGGAATTGCCTGATTTATATTTATATCGGTTCTACATTAATTACGTCTTGATCCACCGCCACGGTTTCCGCCGCCGCCTCTACGATCTCCGCCTCTGCGATCGTTTCTGTCGCCACGTTCTCTGCGGTCACCGCCATGATCGCCCCTGTCACGGTATTCGCCGCGCTGAGGACGTCCATTGTTGGCGCCGGCTATCGAAGCGGCATAATTGACTACATTGGGCGACAAATCGCGTTTGCCATACACTTCGCCGTTGCAAATCCACACTTTGATACCAATCAGTCCTACTTTGGTAAGCGCTTCTGCCAAGGCATAATCAATATCGGCACGGAAAGTATGCAGGGGAATACGTCCCTCTTTCAACATCTCGGTACGAGCCATTTCGGCGCCGCCCAAACGACCGGAGGCTATGATTTTAATGCCTTCGGCGCCCATTCGGATGGTGGACATAATGGACATTTTCATGGCACGGCGGTAAGAAATCTTACCTTCTACCTGACGTGCAATGTTGTTGGCTACAATGGTAGCATCCAACTCAGGACGTTTGATCTCGAAAATGTTGATTTGTATATCTTTGGAAACGCTTCCCGATACATCATCTCCGCCTTTTTTAGCGTCAATATTAATGATTTTCCGCAATTCTTCCTTCAACTTGTCCACTTCCTGCCCCATTTTACCTATGATCAATCCGGGTTTTGCAGTGTGTACAGTAACTGTGATTAGTTTGAGGGTTCTTTCAATAATGATTTTTGAAATGCTGGCTTTTGCTAAACGCGCGTTAAGATATTTGCGGATTTTGTTGTCTTCAACGATTTTTTCGGAGAAGTTTTTACCGCCATACCAGTTGGAGTCCCATCCTTTGATGATTCCAAGACGATTTGAAATTGGATTTGTTTTTTGTCCCATTTACAGTTACTTATTTTATTTGTGTTTCGGTTTGAATTTCTTTTTCAGCAACATTCAATTTGTCCACCACCAAAGTTACGTGGTTGGAACGTTTCAGCATCCGGTATCCGCGTCCCTGAGGGGCTGTACGGAGGCGTTTCATCACGCGACCGCTGTCCACCTTCACTTCCGATACAACTAAAACATTGTCTTCAAGGCGTTCACTCTTGTTCTTCTGTTGCCAATTGGCAATTGCAGATTTGAGGAGCTTCTCGACCCGTTCAGCAGCGCTCTTATTGCTGAATTTCAGAATGTCTAATGCTCGGTTCACTTCTTGTCCGCGAATCATATCCACTACATAACGCATTTTACGCGGTGATGTAGGGCAATTCCGAAGAATAGCAAAACTTCTTTGCTTGTTTGCTTCTTTGCGCCTGTCGGCTGATATCTTTTTCCTTTTGCTCATAACATTTACTATATCAGGCTATTAAATCCACATTTACTACCTGTATGCTTTGATTTTTACTTTGAAAATTGGTGCGCAAAGGTACAGTTTTTTTTTATTTTAACAACAATTACAAAAAAAAAACAAAAAAATATCTATATTTGCATCATCATTTATTTACTCAATTTTTAATACATAATATTTAATGTATCTTTTAGGTTACGATATAGGAAGTTCTTCGGTAAAAGCGTGCTTGCTTGATGCCGAAACGGGAAAAACTGTTGCAACGGATTTTTTTCCAAAAACCGAAATGCACATACATGCTGCCCAAGCGGGTTGGGCTGAACAGGAGCCCGAAATGTGGTGGGAAAATCTGAAAAAAGCGCATCTGTCGGTCATGCAGCAGGCGAAAGTGCAGGCTGAGGATATTAAAGCCATCGGCATTTCATGGCAAATGCACGGTTTGGTATTGGTGGACAAAGCCCGTGAAGTGCTGCGTCCGGCGATAATATGGTGCGACAGCCGCGCTGTACCGTATGGTGAACGGGCATTTGAAAGCATCGGAAAGGAAGAATGTCTGTCGCATCTGCTCAACTCACCGGGTAATTTTACTGCTGCCAAGTTGGCGTGGGTAAAAGAGCACGAACCGCAAATTTACGATCGCATTGACAAATTGATGCTGCCGGGCGACTACATCGGCATGAAACTGACAGACGACGCGGTGGTGACCGTAGAAGGCTTGTCGGAAGGCATTTTTTGGGATTTCCGTACCAACAGATTGTCGGAGAAAGTATTGAATCATTTCGGTTTCGACCGTTCTTTCTTCCCCGACATCAAGCCCACTTTTGGTATTCAAGGTTTAGTATCTGCAAAAGCGGCGGCAGAACTCGGTTTAAAGGCGGGCACACCCGTCACCTACCGTGCCGGCGACCAGCCCAACAACGCGCTGTCGTTGAATGTATTTAATCCGGGCGAAATTGCATCTACGGCAGGAACTTCCGGCGTGGTATATGGCGTATTGGGAAGTGTGAACTACGACCCGCTGTCGCGCGTCAATCTTTTTGCACACGTCAACCACAGCGCAGAACAAACCCGTTTGGGGGTGCTTCTTTGCATCAACGGCACAGGAATTCTCAATTCGTGGCTGCGGCGGAACATAGTGCCGGAAGGGATAAGTTACGCGCAAATGAATGAATTGGCGCTGCAATCCCCCATCGGAGCAAGAGGAGTGTCCATTGTTCCCTTCGGAAACGGCGCCGAACGTATGCTTGAAAACAAAGAGCCGGGCTGTTCGTTCCACGGCATCAATTTCAACATACACAACCGGTCGGATATTCTTCGTGCGGCACAGGAAGGCATTGTCTATTCGTTCAAATACGGAATGGACATCATGGGCGGAATGGGAATGGATACACGAGTGATACGCGCCGGAAACGCTAATATGTTCCTCAGTCCGCTGTTCAGACAGGCGCTGGCAAACACAAGCGGAGCCGTCATAGAGTTGTACGACACAGACGGAGCGGCAGGCGCTGCCAAAGGAGCGGGTATCGGTATTGGTATCTATGCATCCAACAAGGAAGCCTTTGCCACGCTTGAAAAAATCGCAGTCATAGAGCCTGAAAATGCGAACAGAGACGCCTGCCGGCAAGCCTACGAAACGTGGTTGAAGGCAGTGACAGCCGCCAAAGGATAATGGTAAGCATACATAAAGATATTGTTAATAATCGTAGAAATGAAATATAAAAATCTTGCAGTCACGAATCCGTCCGAGTTGATATTCGGGCAGGCTCCTCATCCGGTGGAAACGCGGAGAGGGCTGAAAATAGGCGGCGGACAGGTGTATGCCGAGTTGAATTTTACCTTGCCCATGATGAGCATCAACAACGACACCTTGACGGATGTTTACCGCCACTATCGCGAAATAGCCGAAGGAGCGCTTACACGAGCCGTGGAATTAAACTCGCAGGGAGTGGTGCTGGAATTTGAAACGCTTTTGGAAATGACCAAAACACCTCAAACAGGCATTGAAATCGTGAAAATCATGAACGGAATATGCGAAGATTTCTATCAGAAGCATGGACTGAAATCAGAAATACGACTGACTCCGAATGATTTACGGGAGTTTGAGCGTCCAGCCAAACAGCGTACATCGGCGCTGCTCGACCCGATGATGGAACTTTTTGAAAAAGGCGCTTTGGCTGGTGGCGACTTGCTCTCAATCGAAAGCACCGGCGGGAAGGAAGTATCGGACGAAGCGTTGTTGATGTGCGACATCAAGGCGATTGTCTTTGCGCTTGCCGTGTTGGGAGTGAGGGATATGCAGTTTCTTTGGAAAAAAATCGTTACACTGGCTCGCAGTCACGGTAAAATAGCGGCAGGCGACACTGCCTGCGGGTTTGCCAACACCGCTATGGTGCTGGCGGAGCAAAAATGTATTTCGCGCATCTTTGCAGCCCTGGTACGGGTAGTATCCGTCGTTCGCTCCATCGTTGCCATTGAGGAAGGCGCTACCGGTCCCGATAAGGATTGTGGATACGAAGGCGTTTTCCTGAAAGCCATCACCGGCATTCCCATATCAATGGAGGGAAAAACATCCGCCTGCGCTCATCTTAGCCCTATCGGCAATATTTCCGCAGCGGCTGCCGACCTGTGGAGCAACGAATCGGTGCAGAATATCAAATTGCTGTCGGGCATGGCGCCCACTGCCTACTTGGAACAGTTGGAATACGATGTACGGCTGATGAACGAAGCCCTGAAATCAGGCACCGCCGACGCACTCACTTTGCAGCGTTTGTTGGTCGATTCCGACAGATACACCGACCCTCAAGCGTTGATTCTTGCGCCCGACAATGTTATCCGTATTTCCAAAGCCTTGGTGACAGGCGATTCATACGTGGCAAATGCCCGCAATGGAGCCATTGAAGCCATCAACATCATCGAAGATGCGTTACAATCAGGAAAAATGCAACTTTCCGAATTGGAAACCGGCTATTTGCCGCTGTTGCGCGACGAATTGGACAGTATTCCCGACAAGGAAAGCGATTTCATTGAAATGATGCTGCCTTTGCTCGATAAAAGCAAGTTCATTCCGTCCGAATATGGGTTGTAAACAATAAAACAAGCAGTATAACGTTAATATATCTATCATCCTAAAAAATATCAAAAAATGAGTACTCTAATTGAACAAATAGCCTTGTGTGTAGAAAATGGAAAAGTGAATATGGCTTCTCCATATCCACCTCAGATGAAGGGACAACCGGGCAGCGACGAATTGACCAAACAAGCGTTGGAAGAAAATGTGCTGCCGGATGACATTTTGAACAAAGCCTTGGTAGTAGCAATGAACAAAGTGGGGCAAAAATACAGCGAAAACAAGATTTTCGTTCCGCAAATGTTGCTTTCCGCCAAAGCGATGGCAGCCTCGATGAACCATCTCAAACCGTTTTTCCAGTCGGGAGAGGTGAAGCGAAAAGGCACTGTCATTATGGGCACCGTGATGGGCGACTTGCACGACATAGGGAAAAACCTCTGCTGCATGATGATTGAAGGCGCCGGATGGGAAGTCATCGACCTTGGGGTGGATGTGAAACCGGAGACATTCATCGCCGAATTGGATCATCATCCCAATGCCATTGTGGGTTTGTCGGCGCTTCTGACCACCACCATGGTCAATATGGGCGTTATCATCACCTCTATTCGCGAAAAATACCCGAATACCAAAGTGGCTATCGGAGGCGCACCGGTCAATTATGACTTTGCCAAACAAATCAATGCCGATGCTTACAGCAAGAATCCTCAGGATATGATTGTCTGGCTGGAAAAGGAAGTCGCATAATCCCGTCAATGAGCGTATTTACCGAATTTCATATTCCTTACGGGGACTTGGTGGTTGACCCGCAGGCTGCCGCTCCCATGTTGGGATACGATGGTGATATGCCCGAAGATATCCTGACAATGGTGCGCGAAGTGGTGGATGAAACCACCGGTTGCTACGACATACGGGGAGGTTATATGATTTTTGATTCGGTTGCCATCCATCAAGACGAACACACGTTGTCTTTGGGTGGCTCCACGTTTCATATCAACAAAATCATTACCCGACAACTCAGACACAGTACGCAAATTGCGGTGTTTGTGTGTACTGCGGGTGTCGGCATTGAGCAATGGTCGCGGAAAATGCTGGCTGACAACGATCCGCTGAAAGGATTCATCGCCGACATCATGGGCGGAGTGGTGGTGGAACTGGCTATTGACAGGATACAGCAACAATTGAGCGAAGCCGTGAACGTTGCCGGCTTGAAAATCACCAACCGCTACAGCCCCGGTTATTGCGGGTGGCATACATCCGAGCAGCATCCACTGTTTGCTCTGTTGCCGACCACTTTGGGCATCCGACTGACAGAAAGCGCTCTGATGCAACCCATCAAATCGGTCAGCGGCATCATCGGCATCGGTGCCGACGTTCGTTTTAACCCGTATTCCTGCGGACTTTGCGATGCTACGCAATGCGTATATCGAAATAAACGTAAATAGACTGCCGAAATTATTTTTGCTTGTTTGGCGATTGTTTTCATAAAAAAAATATGTACTTTTGCAGTTTCATTGCAAGCGTATGTCGGTATTAACGGAAGCAGAATCAATAGCCATCGAAGACCAGTTTCAGGAGTTGATGCACGTGTGCACCTTTATCCGCAAGGACGAGGAGAGGGACACGATTCGCAAGGCTTTTGACTTGGCAAATGAAGCGCACAGCGATATGCGGCGCAAATCGGGCGAACCATACATTATTCATCCCCTTTGCGTAGCACGTATCGTGGTGGTAGAGATAGGTTTGGGCACCACCTCAGTAGTGGCAGCCCTGTTGCACGATGTAGTGGAAGACACCGACTATACGCTCGAATTTATAGAAGAACTGTTTGGGAAAAAAGCGGCAACCATTGTGGATGGTTTGACCAAAATTTCGGAAGTTTTCGACAACAATTCATCCTTGCAGGCTGAAAATTTCCGCAAGATGCTGCTCACCCTCTCGGACGACGTGCGGGTGATACTGATAAAACTGGCTGACCGGCTGCACAATATGCGCACTTTGGACGCCATGCCGCCCGAAAAGCAAATCAAAATAGCCAGCGAAACCATCTTCCTGTATGCCCCACTGGCACACCGCATGGGTTTCTATTCCATCAAGCAGGAATTGGAGGATTTGAGCCTCAAATACCGTCATCCGAAAATCTATATTGACATTGTCAATCTGCTAAAAGACAATGAAGAAAAGCGCAATCAATCGCTTCAGGATTTTATGATGCCCGTTCGCGAAAAACTGATTGAAAACGGCTACAAATTTGAGATGACCGGTCGTCCGAAATCCATTTATTCCATCTATTACAAGATGCAGCACAAGGGCGTCCCTTTTGAGGAGATCTACGACCTCAACGCTGTACGAATCGTATTTGATCCCGATTCGGACGTTTCCGAAAAACAGCAATGCTGGAACATTTATTCCATCATCACCGACATATACACCCCCAAGCAAGACCGCATTCGCGACTGGGTGAGCACGCCGAGAACCAATGGCTACGAGGCTTTACACATCACCGTGATGGGATCCGATGGAAAATGGGTGGAAGTGCAGATTCGCTCGCGACGAATGGACGATATTGCCGAAAAAGGCTTTGCGGCACACTGGAAATACAAAGGAGTAGCCTCGTCCGAATCGGAATTGGACAAATGGCTCAGGAAGATTCAGGAAGCCCTCAAAGAACCTGATTCCGATGTGCTTGAATTTATAGACGATTTCAAACTCAACCTTTTTGCAAGCGAAATACAGGTATTCACCCCCAAAGGGCAAATAAAAACCCTGCCACAGAAAGCCACAACGCTTGATTTCGCATTCGAGATACACTCCGGCATCGGGAATACCGCTATTGCCGCCAAGGTAAACCACAAATTAGTGCCTCTCAACCATGTTCTGCTAAGCGGCGACCAGGTGGAAATCATCACTTCCGACAAAAAACGGACGCAACGCGAATGGATGAACGATGTGGTGACCACCAAGGCAAAGACCAGCATCAAGAACAACATCAAAGCAGAAACCCACAACCGCGTGGCAACCGGTAAAAACAGACTGGAACAAAAGTTGCGCGAAAACAATATAGCGCCCAATTCGCGAGTGATGAAAAAGTTGCTCGGCGCTTATGAAGCGCAAACCAAGGAGGAACTGTACAGCAAAATCGGGATGGACATCATCACGCTGGATGATTTGCCGAAAGTGTTGAAAAAGAACAGCAAAAACAAATGGATACGGTATTGGCAACTGCAACTCTTCGGCGTAAAAAACCGCCCCGCGCCACAAGACAAGCCGGAAACCGAACAGGAACAGATGGATTACACGATAGCCCTCTGTTGCAATCCCATCCCCGGCGACGACGTGATAGGCTATCTCAACCCAAAGGATGGCGTGGTACACATCCACAAATCACGATGTCCCAACGCCGTGAAACTTCTGTCCAGTTATGCCGAATCCATTGTCCCCGTGAAATGGACTACCTACAAAATTTTCTCTTTCCTCGTACAAATCGCCATACAGGGCATTGACCGCCCCGATATTTACCTGCGCATCATTTCAAAAATCACCGAAGAACTGAATGTCAACATCCGCACGTTCAATCTGGCAAGCCACGACGGCATATTTGAAGGTTCCATCGAACTGTATGTGCACGACACCAAAGATGTGGAAAAACTGACCAAAGAACTGAAAGAACTGAAAGGGGTGGAAACAGTCAAACGCCTCGAAATACTTGACCAGTCGAAAGGCGAAGTGTAAGCCTTCGGGCAATAATTATGGATTACCCCTGAATAATTCGTAATTTTTAATTCGTAATTCGTAAAAAATCACTACTTTTGCGGAAAAATAGTGAAAAATGATCATAGCCAATCCCATATACGACCTTGCCTTTAAGCGGCTGATGGAGAACGAGCGGGTAGCAAAGTTTTTCATAGGCACGCTGTTGGGGCAAACCATTGAGGCGGTTACCACTGCTTCGCAGGAGTTCACCCGCTACAATAACGCAGGCAAACTTGCCATCTTCCGGCTGGACTTTGTGGCAACCATACTCACCGACACCGGCGAGCGCAAAAAAGTGCTCATTGAGATGCA